>DPKT01000024.1:581-6737 GCA_003542385.1 Desulfomicrobium sp. | reverse complement strand
CCCAAACGTCCTCGACACGCATGCCATCGACGCCGGGGACACCCTTGTTGCTGCGCACACGCTTTGCCGCGGCGCGCATGTTCTCGCGTTCGACCACCGCTTCCATCACGTCCATAGCCTTCGGCCAGGAGATCTCCTTCCTTCCCGTGACCACATCCGCACCACAGGCCTGCTCTCGGGGATTCCGTCCCCTACCCTCGGTCATGGCGGCAGAATGTCTCTGCCCTTCTGCGTTACTGCTGGTCATCGAAATTCCGGCTCCTGCCCCATGTTACATGTTCGGTCCTTCAGCCCGGTCGAGGAACCTACTATGACCTCTGCTGACTTCTGGGCGCTCATCCCCGCGCCTCTCGACGCCGGTAGCACATGGCAAACGCCCAGATCTCCCCGGGTAATGCACACCCACCTTCCCCCTTATGCCCGCCGCATGTACGTCCGCGCCTGCCGGACAGGTATTGGACTTCGAAGATATGCGCCTTCTCATCCGACGCGACCGCCTCAGATGCGATTTCTGTTCGTCGAGCCAGGGTTTTGCCTGCGGCTTCCTTCAGATTCCACCTCGCGGTGGACACCCTTGCCGTCCGGCTAGCGCTTCCCCCTGTCGGGTGCGCAGAGGACTTGCACCTCCAAGTAGGTGCGCCCTGCCGGGCGCACGCAAAAGAGGCCTGGTTATCTTGAAGGATAACCAGGCCAATTCGCGAGATATTTTCTGGTGAGACTGAGGATGACTGCGTTCCTGACCTCATAAACCAGATCATAACAAAAAAAACGAAAGGCTAATTGAAACTAAAAATATCCTTCTCTGATTGATGCAGGCAACATCCTCCTATACTTTCTCCTTGCTTTATTTAAAGAAAATTCTAAATTGTTTTTTCTTGCTAGCAAATACTCAGTCCATATAGACATTATTACAATTCGCTCAGGAAGATATTGTGCATGATTATATATCCCTCTGATTTCATCTTTTTCAACGTGCATCAATTGGCGCTCAATTGCGTCTTCTTTCAAATTCATCTCGTTTAATATTGTACTCGCTGTTTTTCTAAATCCATGCGCGGTGCTATCTACACCTAATCTATTCAAAGCTTGCAATATAGCACCTTCTGACATTGGGCGATATTTGTCTCGCGCATTAGGAAATATATACCTACCACTACCTGTATACATATATATGTCATCAAAAATTGACATGACATAATCAGAAAGTGGAACAAGAAAAACTTGCCCCTCTCCTAAATTTTTGATTTTTTCACCTTTTATACGCAATAATTTTGATTCTTTTTTATATTCAGACCACTCTAATTTTCGCAATTCTCCAGGCCTTAAAAACAAAAATGGTGTTAGCTTTAAAGCACATTGCACGACATACGTTCCTTCAAACTTCTCAATCATCTGCATGACTTCAGGAATTTCGTCGCGCTCAACAATACATCTAAATCCTTTTTTGTTTTTTTTCTTTTCAGATGGCAAATACCCTTTTAGGTCAGGACATGGGTTATACTCGACATACTCCATTATTCTAGCGTATTGGAATATTGCATTAATTTTTTGCAAATGCCGACGAGCTTGCTCTAACGCTCCTCTGTTTCGAACTCGATCAATTACCTCTCTTACATTTGCAGCTCGAATTTTAGAAATTGGCATTTTTCCAATAACTGGACTAATATCTCTCTCCATCCTGTAAAGAGTATCCTTCTTAACACTTTCGGATGCTTCAAATTGTGTTTCATACCATTGACTCATCACGAAATCAAATGTTGCTTGCTCTTCTTTTTCAACTTTCTTTTCAATTTCTCTCTTTTCTTTTATAAGCCTTAATTCTTCTTCTCTTTCTATTTTTTCTTTTTTTCGTATCAATGAAGGATTTTGTTTGTTAGCGAGCATTGATCTAATTTCTGCGCACTTACCCCTTGCTTGTTTCAAAGAAACATTAGGATAAATACCAAGGCTTAATCTATACTCTATCCCATCAAACCAATATCTTATTCGCCATCTTTTATTCCCTTTAACTGGAATCTCCAAATATAGCCCATTGGAATCTTGAACAGTATATACTTTATCGCTTGGTTTTAAATTTTTAATTTCCATTTCGGTCAATGCGGCCATAGCCCCTCCTCTCAATGATCATAATAAAAGTTATTAGCAATCCATTCTGGCAGCTCGAACCAAAGACTAGTCCTCAGCAAAAATTACGAATCGAACACCACTTTGATCATATGGAAATGACCAAGGGCCATGGCGATGTCTGGCATATCACGAGCACGGAGTCGAAATAGGCAGCGCCCATTTTCTTCGCCCCTACCTGTACCCTCGCCCAGGATCGCTTCAAGCTTTCCCAGAAGGCATCAGCGAGGATTTCCTCGACCGTCACCCACGAAGCCAACCGTGTCCTTCGCAGGACCTTCACCTTGCCCAGAAACCTGTCAGCTTTGCGGATACCGATCTCGCCAATGGAGTGACAAGCGAACCGGACAACTTTTCCAAAAAATCAACAAAAAAAACCGGACAACTCCTCATTCAAGAAGTTGTCCGGTTAGTTATCCGGAAAAATCGACGGATTCAAGAGCACTTTATCTGACAAGCCGGACAACTGAAAAATCAGCGACCACTTTATCTCGCTGATTTTATGCGAAAATCCGGACTAGACAGACTGTTTCGGACTTAAAATTGGCGGAGAGGGTGGGATTCGAACCCACGTACCGGTGATTAGCCGGTAACTCGATTTCGAGTCGAGCGCGTTACGGCCGGACTTCGCTACCTCTCCGCGAGGTTTTTGGAAATTTTCTTTTCCTGGCGGCGCTTCCGGAAGAAGCCGCTCAGGACGGAGCTGCACTCCGCTTCGAGGACACCGCCCAGGGACCAGAAACGGTGGTTGCTCCAAGGCAGGTCCGTGCCGCTCATGCGGCTGACCAGGCAGCCCGCCTTGGGGTCGGCGGCGGCGTAGACCACTCCGGCCAGCCGAGCCTGGATGACGGCGCCCAGGCACATGATGCAGGGCTCCAGGGTCACCACCAGGACCGCGTCGGTCAGGCGGTGGTTGCCGACCTGCCGGGCGGCTTCGCGCAGGGCCAGGATCTCGGCGTGGGCCGTGGGATCGCTGTCCCTGATCGTCCCGTTCTCGCCGCGGCCCAGGATGCGGCCGCTGCCGTCCACGATCACCGCGCCCACCGGCACGTCTCCCCGCTCCTCGGCCGCAAGGGCCAGCTGCAGGGCCTCGTTCATGAAGGGCTCCCAGACGCTGATTTCGTCCGGGGCCGGCGTCGGGGAAGGCGCACAGTAGAAAGTCATGGGTTCGCTGTCAATGCTCTTTGCAGCTCCCGGTCACGTCCCCGACCTACAGAGCCTTGAGGTAGTCCACGCCACCCTTCAGCAGGGCCGTGCCCAGGGTGGACGTCTCGCCGCGAGTCCAGCGCGGGTGATTGGTCGGGTGGTTGTAGGCCTCGGGGTGCGGCATGAGGCCCAGAATCCGGCCCGACGGGTCCGTCAGGCCCGCGATGCCGAGGGGCGAGCCGTTGGGGTTGGCCGGATACTCCTGGGTCACGGCCTTGGTCGACGGGTCCACGTACTGCAGGGCGATGAGGTTCTGCTCCTGCAGGCGCGCAAGGGTCGTCTCGTCGCCGGGCACGAGCTTGCCCTCGCCGTGGCGCACGGGAATATAAAGGTAATCGAGGCCCTTGGTGAACACGCAGGGCGAGTCCTGGTTGATCTTGAGCGTCACCCAGCGGTCCTCGTACTTGGCCGAATCGTTGTGGCTCAAAGACACCTGGCGGGTGAAGTAGGCCCCGTCCAGGGCGGGCAGCAGGCCCAGCTTCACGAGAAGCTGAAAACCGTTGCAGATGCCCAGGATCAGGCCGCCGGCGTCGAGGAAGCCCTTGAGCTCCTCCATGAGGGAGCGGCCGCTTGCGGTTTTCATGTGCCGCCAGCGCAGGGCCGCGGCCTGGGCCGAGCCCAGGTCGTCGCCGTCGAGGAAGCCGCCGGGCAGGATGAGGAAATTGTAGTCGGCGAGCCGTACCTTGTCCGCCGTCAGGTCCGAGAAATAGACGATGGTCGTCTGGTCCGAACCGGCCTGGTCCGCGGCAAAGGCGCATTCCCGCTCGCAATTCGTTCCGTATCCGGTGATCACCAATGTCCTGACCTGAGCCATTTTCCCTCCGAAAAAGCGGCCGCAGCCGCGCTGTGTTTTCACGTAAGGAAGGCCATTACAGGCCTAGCAACACCGGCGCAAGCCCGAAAATGCCCCCTTGCCGCTGTTTGCACTCCGCACGCTTTCTGCTATGCAGACCCGAGGTGTTTGCAGGACACCAGGGCCGCTTGACAAGCAGGAAGTCCGCTGCCAAATGACCCGGCGGACATATTGGTTGTCGAATTTCGGGCTGCCGGCAGGTGGCCCATTTGTTTTGTGAACCACGGATTCCGCGCATCCCCGCGCGGACGATGGCAGAAGAACTTTCAGGCGCACGAGGACGTGATGAACACCAAATTCATTTTTGTGACCGGAGGGGTGCTCTCCTCCCTGGGAAAAGGGCTGGCCGCCGCCTCCATCGCGGCCCTGCTCAAGGCGCGGGGCCTTAGGGTTACCATTCAGAAGCTCGACCCCTACATCAACGTCGACCCGGGAACCATGAACCCCTTCCAGCACGGCGAAGTGTACGTCACCGACGACGGCGCCGAGACGGACCTCGATCTGGGCCACTACGAGCGCTACCTCGGCACGAGCATGAACCAGCGCAACAACTACACCTCGGGCCGCATCTACAACACCGTCATCACCAAGGAACGCCGCGGCGACTACCTCGGCGGCACCGTGCAGGTCATTCCGCACATCACCGACGAGATCAAATCCTCCATCCTGAGCCTGGCCAGCGACGACCTCGACGTGGCCCTGGTCGAGATCGGCGGCACCGTCGGCGACATCGAGGGCCTGCCCTTCCTGGAGGCCATCCGCCAGCTGCGCGCCGACCTGGGCAAGGACAACGTCCTCTACATCCACCTGACCCTGGTGCCCTTCATCAAGGCCGCCGGCGAGCTGAAGACCAAGCCCACGCAGCACTCCGTCAAGGAGCTGCGCAGCCTCGGCATCCAGCCCGACATCATCCTCTGCCGCTCCGAAGTGAACCTCGGCGACGACATCAAGCGCAAGATCGCCCTCTTCTGCAACGTGGACCGCGACGCCGTGTTCACGGCCATTGACGTCAACCACATCTACGAGCTGCCCCTGACCCTCTACAACGAGGGCGTGGACCAGAAGATCGCCATACTGCTGCGTCTGGCCGCCAAGAACCCGGACCTGCAGGCCTGGAAGGACCTCGTCCACGACCTGCACCACCCCAGGACCCAGGTCACCATCGCCATCGTCGGCAAGTACGTTGACCTGAAGGAAGCCTACAAGAGCCTGCACGAGGCCCTGACCCACGGCGGCGTGGCCAACCACGCGGCCATCCGCTTCCTGTACGTCAACTCCGAGGAGATCACTCCCGAAAACGTGGCGGAACGGCTGGCCGGCGCCGACGGCATCCTCGTGCCCGGCGGCTTCGGCATCCGCGGCGTGGAGGGCAAGATCGCGGCCATCACCTACGCCCGCGAGAACAGGGTGCCCTTCTTCGGCATCTGCCTGGGCATGCAGTGCGCGGTCATCGAGTACGCCAGAAGCGTCATGGGCCTGGCCAAGGCCAACTCCGAGGAGTTCGACCTGACCACGCCGGATCCGGTCATCTATCTGATGAAGGAGTGGTTCGACTTCCGCAAGAAGTGCGTGCAGCGCCGCGACATGGCCAGCGAGAAGGGCGGCACCATGCGCCTGGGCGCCTACCCCTGCGTCATCGAGAAGGACACCCGCGCCTTCGAGGCCTACAGCCAGGTCGAAGTCTCCGAACGCCACCGCCACCGCTACGAATTCAACGGCGCCTACCAGAAGCGCTTCGAGGAGGCCGGCCTGACCATCAGCGGCACCTCGCCCGACAAGAGCCTGGTGGAGATCGTGGAGATCAAGGACCACCCGTGGTTCCNNGCTGCCAGTTCCACCCCGAGTTCACCTCCCGGCCCATGCAGCCCCACCCGCTGTTCCGCGAGTTCATCGCCGCGGCCGTGGCCAACAAGAAACCCGAGCAGGAACCATGATCGACTGCGCCGAGCTGGTCGCCGACCGCCCCTTCCTCA
>DPKT01000024.1:0-501 GCA_003542385.1 Desulfomicrobium sp. | reverse complement strand
CTCCTACGACAAGGCCAACCGCACCGCGGGGGGGAGCTTCCGGGGGCCGGGGCTGGACACCGGGCTTGACTGGCTGGCCCAGATCAAGAGCCGCACGGGCCTGCCCATCATCACGGACATCCACGAGCCGCGCCAGGCCTCCCTGGCCGCCGAAGTAGCCGACGTGCTGCAGATTCCGGCCTTCCTCTGCCGCCAGACGGACCTGCTGCTGGCCGCGGCCCGCACCGAGCGCGTCGTGAACATCAAGAAGGGGCAGTTCATGGCCCCGTGGGACATGCGCGGCCCGGTGGAGAAGATCCGCTCCGAAGGGTTCAAGCGCATCTGGCTGACGGAGCGCGGCTCCATGTTCGGCTACAACAACCTCGTGGTCGATTTCCGGTCCCTGGTCATCATGAAGCAGTTCGGCTGCCCGGTCATCTTCGACGCCACGCACTCGGTGCAGCTCCCGGGGGGCCAGGGAACGTCCTCGGGCGGCCAGCGCGAGTTCGTGCCGCCCCTGGC
>DPKT01000145.1 GCA_003542385.1 Desulfomicrobium sp. | reverse complement strand
TGAACTTGTGCCCGACGCGGTTCTTCAGACGATGGGCCTTGGTCGAGCGCGGGTTGTGGCCGCTGCCTTCCAGGGTGAAGGTGTGGGACATGCAGTTGTCCCAGGTGCGGATGCGCTGGCTGGAGAGGCCCAGGTCGTCGTCCGTGATGTTGAAGCAGTAGCAGGTCGGGCACATGTAGGTGCAGGCCCCGCAGGAGATGCACTTGGCCGACTGGGCCAGCCAGAAGTCCATGTCGTCGAAGCGCGCCAGGAGCTTGGCCGGGGCCGACGCGTAGTCGTGGGCCTCGTCCATCAGCTCGCGCGCCTTCAGGTTCTTGGCGTCGGCCTCCTTGCCCTTGTCGCCGGCGTCGACGAACAGGGCCATCTTCATGATCTCCTCGCCCTCCGGCGTGACGGAGCGGGCCACGTAGCCCTCGCCCACCAGGGTCAGGAGCACGTCGGAGCCGCTCGGGTCGGCCGGGCCGCTGCCCACGCTGTGGCAGAAGCAGGTCGTCTCGGGGCGGTCGCAGGCCAGGGAGATGAAGACCGTGTTGCGGCGGCGCTGCAGGTAGTACGGGTCCTTGATCTTGTCGGTCTCGTAGACCGGGTCGAAGATCAGCTTGCCGCGCGCCCCGCAGGGCCGGCAGCCGATGACCACGTTCTTCCCCTCGGGCAGGGTCTCGATGATCTCCGGCTTCTTTTCGGGGATTTCGCGCTTGACCACCAGCAGGGTCTCGGTCTGCGGGAACGTCGCGGCCTTGGGGGACACGGCGGCCATGCGGGAGTGCAGGTCCATGACCATGCCCGGCTGGAAGCGGCGGAAGGTCACGGTGCCGCAGTCCGCCACGGGCGCCAGCACGCGGCAGGTGGCGGCCAGTTCCGCGGCCAGGCGGTTCAGGTTTTCCTTGGTGATGAATTTTTCCATTACCAGCCTCGCTCGTTGATGCGCTCTTCCTCGACCTTGAAGGTCAGGAGCGGCGGTGTCTGATCAAGGGCCTTGCCGGCCTCGTGCTGGAACACGTCCTTGACCTGCTTGTTCATGTAGCGCCGCAGGAGCATGAGCGGGATGTCCACGGGACAGGCCCGCTCGCACTCGCCGCACTCGGTGCAGCGCCCGGCCAGATGGGACACGTGGATCATCTGGAACATCATGTTCTCGGACGGCAGGTTCTCCTGGCTGACCCACAGGGGGTCGCGGCTGGTCGCGATGCAATAGTCGCGGCAGACGCACATGGGGCAGGCGTTGCGGCAGGCGTAGCAGCGGATGCAGCGGCCCATGGTCTCCTGCCAGAAGGCGAACTTCTCGGCGTCGGACTTGGCCTCGAACTCGTCCTGGCACTTCAGGCTCGGGGCCGGGGCCGGGGTATGCGCCTTGCCGATGAGGAAGTCGGAAACGATGGCGTCGGGAGCGTCGCAGACCGCGCACTTGTCGGACTGCACGTCGGCCAGCCTGAGGGTCGCGGCCTGGCCGGCCACGGTGACCTTGAGGGAGTCGGCGCCGATCTCCACGGACTCGACGAAGCCCGGATCGGCGGGGAGGGCCTTGCGGATCTTGCGCTGGCTGACCACGCCGTCGCAGCACAGGCCGAAGATGACGACGTCGTCGCGGCTCACGAGCTTTTCGTTCAGGAGCTCGATCACGCTCTTGCTGTCGCATCCCTTGACGACGACGCCGACCTTCTTGCCCTTCCAGCCCGTCAGGTAGGTGGCCAGATTGTGCACGGCCAGGGGGCCTATGATGAGCCTGTCCAGATCGGCCTCGGAGCGGATGAAGAGCGGCGTGGCGTGGAGCGGGTCGTAGCCCTGCTCCCAGCCGATGACGCACTCGAGATCGCCGAGCCGGCTCTTGATGGCTGTCTTGAGATCATCCAATTGGGACATGTGTCCTCCTATGCTTGAATCGAACCGTGACAGGGACATCCCTGCCCCTGGCTGGCCTTCACGGCCAGAGCGTTCCAGTCCACGTCGCTTTTCGGGTTGAAGCTCGGCGCGGGGCCGAGTTCGTGGATGCGGCGGGTGAACTCCGTGACCACGTGCTGCCAGCGCTGCCCTTCCGAAGCCGAGACCCAGGTGTACTCGAAGCGGCGTTCGTCGATGCCCGTGATGGGCAGGAAGCGCTTGAGCATCTCCAGTCTGCGCCGGGCGTAGAAGTTGCCCTCGGCGTAATGGCAGTCGCGGGGATGGCAGCCCGAGACCAGCACGCCGTCGGCCCCGTTCATGAGGGCGCGGACGATGAAGAGCGGGTCGATGCGGCCCGAACAGGGGACGCGGATGATGCGCAGGTCCGTGGGCTGCGTGAACCGCCCCACTCCCGCCGTGTCCGCGCCGCCGTAGGAGCACCAGTTACACAGGAAGCCTACTATTCGAAGTTCGCGAACATCTTGGGCGGGCATAAGGCATTCACCTCCGCGAGGATCTGGTTGTCTGTGAAGTGTTCAAGCTGGATGGCGCCCTGCGGGCAGGTCACGGTGCAGATGCCGCAGCCCTGGCAGACCGTGTCGATGACCTCGGCCTTGGGGTTGCCGAAGCGGTCCTGGATTTCCTTGATGGCGCCGAAGGGGCAGGTCTGGATGCACTTGCCGCAGCCCACGCAGCGGGCCGGGTTGACGCGCGAGACCGCCGGGTCGGACTCCAGCATGGCCTTGGACAACAGACCCAGGACCTTGGACGCGGCGGCGCTGCCCTGTCCGACCGAAGCCGGGATGTCCTTGGGGCCCTGGCAGGCGCCGGCCAGGAACACGCCGGCCGTATTGGTCTCGACGGGCTTCAGCTTGGGATGGCTCTCGACGAAGAAGCCGTACTGGTCCGGGGCCACGCGCAGCTTTTCGCCCAACTGCACCGCGCCCTTGGCGGACTCGGCGCCCACGGCCAGGACCACCAGGTCGGCCGGGACCTCGACCTGCGTGCCGGCCAGGGTGTCGGCGCCGCGCACGA
>DPKT01000007.1 GCA_003542385.1 Desulfomicrobium sp. | reverse complement strand
CCCGAGTGCGTCAAGGACGCCGCCTGCAAGGCCATCCGCGACGGCCGCTGCCAGTACACCCACTCCCTGGGCATCATCGAGCTGCGCGAGGCCATCTGCGCCCACTACCACGCCAAGTACGGCGTGGACGTCCATCCCGACCAGGTGCTCGTCACCTCGGGCACGTCGCCGTCCATGCTGTTGGTCTTCTCGCTCCTCTGCCGGCCCGGCGAACGGGTCCTGCTGTCGGACCCGAGCTACGCCTGCTACCCGAACTTCATCCGCTTCACCGGCGCCGTGCCGGACTTCGTGCCCGTGCGCGAGGCCGACGGCTTCCAGTTCCGCGTCGATCAGGTCAAGGCCCGCATGGGCGAGGACGTGCGCGGCATCCTGGTCAACTCCCCGTCCAACCCCACGGGCACGCTCGTCAGCCCCGAGGTCTACTGCGGGCTGGCCGAGCTGGGCGCGCCGCTCTTCTCAGACGAGATCTACCACGGCCTGGTCTACGAGGGGCAGGAGCACACGGCGCTGGAGTTCACGGACAACTGCTTCGTCTTCAACGGCTTCTCCAAGCTCTACGCCATGACCGGCTGGCGCCTGGGCTACGTCATCGCCCCCAAGGTCTACATGAAGCGCCTGCAGACCATGCAGCAGAACTTCTTCCTGTGCACCAGCTCCATCGCCCAGTGGGCCGGGGTGGCCGCCCTGACGCAGGCCGGGGACGACGTGGCGCGCATGAAGGCCGTCTACGACCAGCGGCGCAGGTACATGATCGGACGGCTGCGGGAGCTGGGCTTCGGCATCGAGGTCGAGCCGACCGGCGCGTTTTACGTCTTCGCCAACGCCAAAAAGTACACGAACGACTCCATGCAGTTCACCTTCGACCTGCTGGAAAAGGCCGGCGTGGGCGTGGCTCCCGGCGTGGACTTCGGTCCCGGCGGCGAGGGCTACATCCGCTTTTCCTACGCCAATTCCATCGAGAACATCGAGGAGGGCATGCGCCGCCTCGAAAAATACTTGGGAGGCTTGAAATGAACATGGTCGAAGTGGCCCTGAACCGGCCGTGCTGCTCGGGCTGCCTGGCCTGCGTGGAGCTGGCCCCGGAGATTTTCGCCTACGACGAGGCCGCCCACGTGGCCGTGATCCTCAAGAACCCCTGCGAGGAGGACCTGGCCCGCAAGGCCGCGTCCTACTGCCCGGACGACTGCATCGAGGTCATCGAATAGGAATCGACGTAAACAAGCGATCAAAGGGCGCTCCATTCGGGGCGCCTTCTTGTTTTATGGGCAAGGCGCAACCGCTCCCTCCTTGACTGTCGACCCCTCCTTCTTATCAGGAATTGTTCTTTTTTTATTACAACGGAGGCAGTCATGACCGCCATTACCAACGATACCCTGGCCAACATCCTGTTCCGCCTGCACTGGGAAGAGCACGGGGTGCGCCATGAAGACAGTTTTTATGCCCAGAACGTGAACCTGTGGCGCGATGTATTCCCTGCGGGGCTGGAGAAGGAAATTCTCGGCCTGGAGGAAGGGCGGTCCCGGCATGTGGACCTGAAACCTGGGGTTCATGTGCCGGTGCGGGACATGCGCAAGGTCGTGACCGTGCCGCGCACGGCCTTCAAGGTCGCGCCGAACCTTCCTCCCATTGTCCCGACTCAGGGCCGCTTCTACCCCCAGGGCGTGCTGCGCGGCCTGCCCGGCATCTATCCGCAGAATATCCAGCCGTTTAGGGTCATCAATACCGGCGAGGACACGCTGACCGTCGATCTGAACCATCCCCTGGCCGACTTGCAGGCGCGGCTCGAAATCACGCCGCTGGCCGTCTGGTCCAAACAGGCGGAGTTCGGCGGGCAGTGCCAGGACTGGATCTGCGCCCTGACCGATGGGCCGGGGCTCAAGCGTAAGGCGGACAGGGGCACGGATTTCGGCCTGGACGCGCCGCTGGATAAGCCGTTGGGAGAGGGCGACGCCGCATTCTACGCCACGCCGCGCAAGGTTGCTCATGTGGACAGCCGGGCACGGGAGAATATCGCCAATCTCTATGCGCGCCTGTTGCCTGGCAGGAAAAAGATACTGGACCTCATGGCCGGCTGGCAGTCCCATCTGCCGGAAGGCGTCACGGCCACGGGCCTGGGCATGAACGCGGAGGAGATGGGCGAGAATCCGGCCCTGTCGTCCCACGTGGTACACGACCTGAACGCCGACCCGGTCCTGCCGTTCGCGGACCGCGCTTTCGACGCCGTGATCTGCAGCCTGTCCGTGGAATACCTGACCCGGCCCCTGGAGGTCTTCCGCGAGATCGCCCGCGTGCTCGAACCCGGCGGGCTGTGCGTCATGGTCTTTTCACACCGCTGGTTTCCGGACCAAGCCGTGCGGATCTGGACCGAGATGCATGAGTTCGAGCGGGCAGGGCTGGTCACGGAGTATTTCCGCCGGAGCGGGGGCTTCAAGGATTTGACCACCCTGTCCGAACGGGGCTGGCCGCGGCCCATGGACGCCCGCGACCGCTACTATCCCCTGATCCAGCATTCGGATCCGGTGCACGCGGTCTGGGGCATTGTGAGCTGAAGGACGCGTCTCGGCCGCCCCGCAAAAGGCGAAGGCCGCTCCGTGCGGGGCGGCCTTCGTAGACTATTCCATGTCCGCGAGGCGTTTCTGGATTGCGTCCAGTTGAGCCTGCAGCGCCTCGGCCCGGTTTTTCAGGTCCTGTTTCTCCATGGCCGGGTCAAATCCGGCGCGCGGTGCGAAGCGTCCCTGAACTCCGGCCGCAAAGAAACGGTTCCTGCAGTCCCGGCCGCCGAAACCCATCCCGCGGCCGTACCCGTAGCCGGCATTGCCCGGCATTGTCGCGCCGGAGCAGTACCCGGTTCCTCTGCCTGTCATGGCGCCCATTCCCATGGGCCCCGTTCCGTCACCATCTGGCATGACGATCCTCCTTCCCGCGATCGCGCGGGAGCGGTTGTGTGGAAAAATGTCACCCGTCCTTGGGGCCGGGGTGCATGTGGCTGTTCACAGCCTCGTGCAGTGACGTCACGGCCAGGAAGGCGCAGTGGTGGTGGTCCTCCGGAATCTGCCCGGCCCGGGACAGGATTTCTTCGCCGGTGATGTCGAGGATCTCCTCGGCTGTCCTGCCCACGGCCATCTCGGCGGCTATGGAGCCGCAGACCACGCTCGGCCCGCATCCGTCCGTCTCGAAGGACGCGGCTCCGACCCGCTCGCCCTCGAACCTCAGGAAGATGGCCATGGAATCGCCGCAGGTTCCCCGCAGCAAGGACGAGCCGTCCGCGTTTTCCAGCGCTCCCCGGTTGGGGGGAGCGACCCAGCGTTGAAATGCCTCCTCGCCCCAGGCCGCCCTGGTGTCCTCGTTGATGGTCTCTTGCAGGACCGCGACAATGCGGTCGAAATCGTCGCTCATGTGCGCAGCTTCTCCTTGGCTCGTTTCACTCTGTGCCTCATGTGACCTTGCCGGTGTTCTTTCCACTGAAGCAACAGCGATGCCAGTTGGCGGAACACAGGTCAAATTTAACCAACGTTTCGGGATGAAAGGGCTTTTTCGCATCGAAGATGCAAGCTTGCGGTCAAGGGGCGCACCCGCGCAACCTTCGCCCACGGCAGGGTTGCAGCGGTGCAGCGTCGCCTGCGTCCCGTCAGCCCCAGGCACGGCTTTGGAGCAGGACCTTGGCGCTGGTTTCCGGATCTGGCCGTGCGGATCTGGACCGAGCTGCACGAGTTCGAGCGGGCAGGGCTGGTCACGGAGTATTTCCGGCAAAGGGGTGGGTTCAAGGACTTGTCCACCCTTTCGGTGTGCGGCTGACCGCGGCTCATGGACACACTGGCCCGCTACTATCCCATGATCCAGCATTCGGGTCCGGTGCATGCGGTCTGGGCAGTGAAGCCCTGACTGCTCGACTGACGCCTCCATGACTCGGCGTGGTTGAATGAAAATGGCCGCACCCTTATGTTTGCGGCCATATTCATGTGTGCAGAGGGCGGCATTCAAGATGCGCCACCGCTTCTGCATGTGAAACCGCTCTTCCACCAGAGAGCACATGGATGCAGTGCGCTGCAATCCCTTTATCTTTCCACAGGCTGACGCTTCGACCACTCCACAGAGCCCCGGCAGGACAGGCGAGTAAACGAGAAACTCAGCCGATCCGTCCCCGTCCAAGGCCCAACAGCTCCGCAACCCGCATTCGTTTCCCGGTCCGGGCCACTGATAGTGCCCAGCACCCTCCCCGCATAATTCAGTATTCTCCCGCATGTGCTTCATCGGCCGATGCTGGCAGAGTGATGCGAAAATCATCGAGACGTCGCGCCTGAAGCCCCCGAGGCCCCAGCCATTCCCGGGCCCAGCGGCCGGCCGATTCGTTGACGAGGACGCGGCCGTCGCCGCGCGCGCCATCAGCACCCAAGGAGGTCTCCGTGGCTGAACCCGTTTGTCTGAACTGTCCGAAAGAGTACTGGATCGCCTTCGTCCTGGAATCACAGGGAGAGGAAGAACGGACCGACGATCCGAAGCAGGCGGCCATCTCCGCCGATGACTTGGAATTTTTCACATGTCACCCGGTTTCCCTCTCCGAGGAGCACGCATTTTCACTGTCCCTCGTCCGCAATGTCGTCTGGCTCGACACGCAGGGCAGCGCGATCAACGACGTGTCCATCGACTACGTTCTCTGCCCGGACATCGAAGCCCACGTGAACCTGCGCGAAGAATTCGGGTACCAGAAGGTGTTGCCGTGAAGAAAACTGTCAGGATCAAGCACGCCAATGATGAGTATGTCGGCCCCAGAATTTATGACAAGACGCCGCAGGAGATGTTTCGGCCCCGTGTGGCCTCCAACTGCGAGGTGAACCGGACCCATGTTTTTCGGGTCAAGCGGCGAACCGTGGCCATTGTCGTGGTGCCGGGGGTGATGGCGTCGCGGTTGAGCAATCTGGACAATGAGCCAGTTTGGGACCCGGATAATCTGAAGTTTATGGCGAGATCGTATTTTTGGTGCGCCCCGGAGAAGCGATACGACCTTCTCATCAAGAAAGGGCGCAAAGTCATGGCCCGAGGGGACCAAGAAAAATATAAAAACTACCCCAAAGCCGAAGAGCGAGGCTGGGCCGGCCTAGCCTGGGACTATTTCGCGAAATTGCTCGGAGGCCTTCAGGACTGGAACACGCCCCTGAAGGTGTTTCTGGACTTGCCGGTCTATGCCTTTGGCTATGATTGGGTGGATTCGTGCGAAGTGTCCGGGACTCTCCTGAAACAATTCATTCTGGAAAAAGTCAAAGCGGACAATGTATCGGTCTACGGTTTTTTGG
>DPKT01000295.1:5282-5473 GCA_003542385.1 Desulfomicrobium sp. | reverse complement strand
GTGAACAGGATGTTGCCCACGCCGAGAACGAGAATGCGCTTGTCTGCCATGAACCGTCCCGTGCTGGAAAATGGTGAGGATCGCCTGCCGTTCGTGCTACGCAAAAACGGGTGGCGGTTCAAGGAAAGAAAGGGGCCCCGGAAAGCGGGGCCCCTTTGTGTACATGATTACAGGATCTTGAACTTGCGGAC
>DPKT01000295.1:0-5275 GCA_003542385.1 Desulfomicrobium sp. | reverse complement strand
CACGCCGCAGGCGATGCAGGGGTCGTAGGAGTGCACGGTCCTGAGGATTTCCACCGGACGTTCGGCGTCGGCGATGGGGGTGCCCATGAGGGCCTCTTCCACGGCCGAGAGCTTGCCGTCGGCGCAGCGCGGACCGAGGTTCCAGGTGGACGGGACGACCAGCTGGAAGTTCTCGATCTTGCCGCCCTTGATCTTGATCCAGTGGCTCAGACCGCCGCGGGGAGCGTTGACGAAACCCACGCCCTCGGCCTCGTCGGGCATCTTCCAGTCCTGGTAGATCTTGGTGTCGCCCTTTTTCACGTTCTCGGCCAGTTCGTTGACCCAGTCCATGAGCTTGTCGGCGATGACCTTGGTCTCGATGCCGCGGGCTGCCGTGCGGCCCAGGGTGGAGAAGAGGGCCGCCGGGCCGACGCCCAGATGGTTCAGGACGTAGTCGACGGTCTTCTTCACTTCGGGGTGGCCCTTGCCGTAGGCGACCAGGACGGTGGCCAGGGGGCCGGTCTCCACGGACAGCTTGTCGTAGCGCGGGGCCTTCATCCAGGAGTAGCGGTCCCGGTCCTCGTAGGAGGTGTACTTGGGCTCGGTCACGCCCTGGAAGGGGTGGTGGGCCTTGTCGCCCTGATACCAGCTGTGGCGGACGTGCTCTTCGATCAGCTTCGGGTTGAAGGCGTCGACCTGGCCGAGGTTGCGGTTGAGGATGACGCCCGGGGGCAGCCAGCGGCTGTTCAGGTCGTTTTCCACGGCCGGGAACTCGCCGAAGCTCATGAAGTGGGTAGTCCCGCCGATGGCGGCCCAATCCTTGTAGTAGGAGGCCACGGCCAGGAGGTCCGGGATGTAGCACTCGTCGATGAACTTCTTGGTTTCCTGGAACAGGCCCACGAACTCGGCCATGCGCTCGTTGGTCAGGCTCTCGTAACAGGTCACGCCGCCGACCACGGTGAACTGGGTGTGCGGGTTCTTGGCGCCGAACACGGCCATGGCGCGGGCGGCCTTGACCTGCAGGTGCAGGGCTTCCAGGTAGTGGGCCGTGGCGATGAGGTTGACTTCGGGCGGCAGGTAGTAGGCGTCGTGGCCGCCGAGGAAGTAGGCGTTGGTGAAGATGCCGAGCTGGCCGGAGTCAACCAGGCTCTTGACCTTGTCCTGCACGGCCTTGAGGTCTTCGGCCTTGGTCTGGCGGGTGGAGATGGAGTTGGCGATGGAGGCGGCCTTCTTCGGGTCCGCGGTCAGGGCTGCGGTCACGTCGACCCAGTCCAGGGCGTGCAGGTGGTAGAAGTGCACGATGTGGTCATGCAGGAACTGCGCGGCCAGGACGAGGTTGCGGATGAGGCGCGCGTTGTCGGGCAGGTTCTTGTCCACGCCCACGGCGTTGTCCACGCAGCGGGTCGAGGCCAGGGCGTGGGTGTAGGTGCACACGCCGCAGGAACGCTGGGTGAAATGCTGGGCGTCGCGCGGGTCGCGGCCTTTGAGGATCAGCTCAAGGCCGCGGAACAGCTGCGAGCTCGACCAGACGTTGGTGACCTTGCCCTTGTCGACTTCGACTTCGATCTTGAGATGGCCTTCGATGCGGGTCACGGGGTCGACGATGATGGGCCCCTTGAAGTTCTTATCCATTGGGGTGGCGACGACACCCGGGGCTTGGTTGGGTTTGCAACCGGACATATGTTCTCTCCTCTGGATTCAGTGATGTTTATGCCTGACGCAACAGCCGATTACGCTTCCTCGTAGAAGGGCGAAGCGGAGTCCCAGAAATCGGGTTCACTGCAACCGATGCACGGGTGTCCGGCCTTGACCGGCCAGTTCGTCTGGTTGAACAGGACCTTGGGGCAGTTGTTGTAGGTGGTGGGGCCTTTGCAGCCGAGTTTGGCCAGGCACCATCCCTTGCGGGCTTCTTCTGAATCGAAGGAGGGGGCGAACTCGCCGGCCTCGTAGTGGGGCAGGCGTTCGCACTGTTCGTGCACGGTCTCGCCGTAGAACATGATGGGTCGGTTGATTTCGTCCATCTCGGGGATGGCCAGGTTGTGGGTCAGCAGGTGAACGATGGTGCCGACCAGATTGTAGGGGTTGGGCGGGCAGCCGGGGATGTTCACGGAGTTGACGCCCAGATGCTTCAGGGCGTCGTTGACGCCCAGGGCGCCCGTCGGGTTGGGCTTGGCCGCCTGCACGCCGCCGTAGGTGGCGCAGGTGCCGTAGGAGATGGTCGCGATGGCTTTGGGCACGACTTCGGAGCAGATTTCGAGCATGGTCCGTCCGGCAACCTTGCCGTAGATGCCGTTGTCCTTGGTCGGGATGCCGCCTTCGACGACGCAGAGGAAGCCGTTGGGCGAACTGATGGCCTGATGGAGGGCTTCTTCTGCCTTGTGACCAGCGGCGGCCATGATGGTCTCGTGGTAGTCAAGGCTGATGGTGTCCAGGATCAGGTCGTCGATAAAGGGACGAACCGCGCGCAGAATGGATTCGGAGCAGCCTGTGCATTCTGCGTTATGCAGCCAGACCACGGAAGGACGCTTGGGAGAGGTCATCGCCAGGGCGATTTTGTTGGCGAACGACGCCTCCATACCCATGACCGCGGCGATGGTGGAACAGAACTTCATGAAATCTCGGCGTGAGATCCCACTTTTTTCCAGCCGTTCCTCGGCCCCGGGTTTGCCTAAACCTACCGCAAACTTCATAACACACCTCCATCAGTGTATGAATAAAAAGACAGGCGCCGAGAAGGCGCACAGTCGTTACCGCATAGTTCTGCAGCGTCGAAGTTTGACTTCTTTTTTTCATAGCATGGAGAAATGGTGCAGGTCAATGGGGATAAAGAGAAAAACGGAATACTATCGGCCATCTGGATATACATATCGGGTACATATAGGAGGCGCCGATTTCATGGTTGCAGTGTTATGATATTATAATGAGTGGCACGATCTGCTCGGTTTCGCCTTCCTGCGGTGGCGGCAGGATGTCGAGGAGGACGCGATTCGGGCTCGGGCGCCTCCCGGTCTTGAACTCGAAGGCGACCATGCGTACTGCAGAGAAGGGCGGGGCCTGATCCGGCCTTTCGTCAGACTCTTTTCCCGGAGATTACTCATGGACAAGCAGATCATTCTCGATGCCTTTATGTTCCGCCATGCCTGCAAGGAGTTCGATCCCGAAGTCAAAATTTCCGAGGAGGACTTTCTCTTCATCCTGGAAACCGCCCGGCTCTCGCCGAGCTCCTTCGGCTTCGAGCCCTGGCTCTTTCTGGTGGTGCAGGACATGGACTTCCGCCGCAAGCTCCTGCCCCACACCTGGGGCGGAAAGACCCAGATTCCCACGGCCAGCCATTTCCTGGTCTGCCTGGCCATGAAGACCCCGCTGCTGAAGTTCGACAGCGCCGGCATCGCCGAGTTCATGCGCACCATCCAGGAGCTGCCCGAGGAGCGCATCACGGCCCGTACGGAGTACTACGCCACCTTCCAGCAGTCGGACTTCCGCCTTCTGGACAGCGACCGCGCCATGTTCGACTGGGCGTGCAAGCAGTGCTACATCGCCCAGGCCAACATGATGACCGCCGCGGCCCTCATCGGCATCGACTCCTGCCCCATCGAAGGGTACGCCCAGGACAAGGTGGACGAGGTGCTGGCCGAGGATTTCGGCGTGGATTTGGACGAGTACGGGGTGGCGTACATGCTGGCCTTCGGCTACCGGGTCAAACCCGCCAGGCGCAAGAAGCGCCGGCCCCTCGAACAGATGGTGCGCTGGTTTTGAGCGTGACGAAAATCGACATGGATTCGGGAATGATCTCCGAGGACGGATGCTCCATCGCGGAAGTGTCCAAATACTGCATGGCCACGGACCTGGGGCTGGAGTGCGTCTGCTCCAAGCGGTCCTCGGTCACCATCGGCACGGGCACCACGGCCAAGAGGGAGGACAGCACCCTCTACTACTACGCCAAGCAGATCGACGACGACCTCTTGGCCCTGCAGTCCCTGAACGCCAACTGGGCCCCCTCGGGACCGGCCGTGGAGGTCACCCTGGCCGACCTGATCACCCAGTATCAGCCGGAAGTGGACATGTTCCTGAAGAAGGTCAAGCCGGTCATGAAGCAGATCGCCAAGCACGTGGCCAAGGGCGACCGGCACCGCGCCAAGGGCGAGCCGTATTCGGCGGCCATGGAGTACACCAACGCCCTGGGTCTTGACGAGAAGAACGTGCGGGCCATGTTCGGCCTGGGCCTGACCTACCTCCAGTACGACCAGCACGAAAAGGCCAAGGTGCTCTTCGAGGAGCTCATCGGCCTGGACGGGTTCGCGGCGCCCGAACACAAGCATCTCTTCAACCAGTTCGGCATCGAGCTGCGCAAGCAGAAGATGCTCGAACAGGCGCGCAGATACTACGCCCGCGCCATCGAACTGTGCACGACGGACGAGAACCTCTACTTCAACCTGGCCCGGGCGTTTTTCGAGGACGGCCGCATCGGAGACGCCGACAGGACGCTTGAGACGTGTCTCGGCATCAACCCGGGCCATGAAGAGGCCCTCAAGTTCAGAAGATATCTTTCCGCGGTCAGCCTGAGCTGATCACCGGCCGCCGCGCAGCTCGCGCACGCCCGCGGCCAGAAGCAGCGCGAGCATGGCCAGCCCCGACCCCGTCACCCCGGCCCAGCCGAAGTGCTTGAAGCCGTAGCCCATGACCGTGATCCCCGCCGACCCGCCCAGATAATACCAGAGGATATAGAGCGAATTGGCCCTGCCCCGGCTGGAGGAGAGCCTGCGGTTCATGCTGCCCACGGCGGCGGCGTGGATGGCGAAGAACCCGGCACAAGCCAGGCCCAGGCTCAGGCAGACCACGCCCAGGTGCGGGACGTGGCTCAGGAGCAGCGCCGCGGCGAAGGTCAGGGAGCCCAGGATCATGGTCAGGCCGTTACCGAAGCGGTTGCTGAACCTGCCCGAGAGGGGGGCGATGATCACGCCGACGATGTAGGTCAGGTAGAGGAGCGTGATGCGGTTCGTGTCCGCCGAGAAGGGCGGGGCGCTCAGGTAGAAGGGCAGGTAGTTGAAGGTCGCGCCGAAGACGAAGAGGGAGCCGAAGCCCACGGCGAAGGTCCGCAGCAGGTCGGGCCGGCGCATGAGTTCCAGGTAGCCCGGGCCGGTATTCGATTTTTCGGCCGGCCTTTCCTCGGCGGGCAGGAGAAGGACGGCGGCTGCGGCCGTGACCAGGACCATGACCGAGGCCGTGACGAAGGCGTAGCGCCAGTGCAGGGGCGGGTGGATCCAGCCGCCCAGCAGCCGCCCGCCCAGCCCGCCGA
>DPKT01000281.1 GCA_003542385.1 Desulfomicrobium sp. | reverse complement strand
GTTGCCCAGGCCGTCGGCGATCTCGTTGACGGGCACGGCGAAGACCTTGACTCTGTCCTTTTCGGTTTTGGCCGGGTCGATGAGGGACGAGTTGAGGATCAGCGTCCCGCCGTCCTGCAGGCGCGGCTGGAACTTGTCCAGGGACGGGCCGTTCATGATGATGAGGCTCACGGGCGAGCGGATGATGGGCGAACCGATGACGTCGTCGGAGACCACGACGGTGCAGTTGGCCGTTCCGCCGCGCATCTCGGGGCCGTAGACCGGGATGTAGGTCACATTCAGCCCCGCATCCATGCCCGCGTAGGCCAGGAGGTTGCCGATGAGCATGACGCCCTGGCCGCCGAACCCGGCGATGATTGCATCCTGGTAAATGCTCATTTCTCCTCCTTTGCCAGCACGTCCTTGAAGTTGCCCAGGGGGAAGTAGGGGATCATTTCCGTTTCCACGCGCTTGTTGGCCTGCAGCGGCGTCATGTGCCAGTTGGTCGGGCAGGTGGCCAGGATCTCAACGAAGGAGAATCCGATTTCCTTCGTCTGGTACTCGAAGGCCTTGGCCACGGCCTTCTTGGCCTTCATGATGTTTTTCACGTTGTTCACGGCCACTCGCTCGGCGTAGGCCACGCCGCCCAGGGAGGCGATGATCTCGGTCATGCGGATGGGCATGCCCTCGTTCTCGCGGCAGCGGCCGCCGGGGCAGGTGGTGGTCTTCTGACCGACCAGGGTGGTCGGGGCCATCTGGCCGCCGGTCATGCCGTAGACCGTGTTGTTGACGAAGATCGTGGTGATGTTCTCGCCGCGGTTGGCGCAGTGCATGATCTCGGCCATGCCGATGGAGGCCAGGTCGCCGTCGCCCTGGTAGGTGAAGACGATCTTGTCGGGCCGGGCGCGCTTGACGCCGGTGGCCACCGCCGGGGCGCGGCCGTGAGGCGACTCGATGGCGTCCAGGGTCAGGTAGTTGTAGATGAAGACCGAGCAGCCGATGGAGCCGATGAGGATGCTTTTGTCCACCAGGCCCAGATCGGTGATGGCCTCGGCCACCAGGCGGTGCGCCGTGCCGTGGTGGCAGCCGGGGCAGTAGTGGGTCGGCCGGTCGGTGAGGACCTCGGGGTAGTTGGTGACGCGAATTTCCTGGGTCATGCTCAGCCCTCCAGCGCCTTCAAGATGGGTTCTTCGAAATCGTCCGGCGTCGGCAGGTTGCCCGGAAGCTGGGCGTGGAACGCCGAGTCCGCCACGGTGCGGATGGCCAGGCGCACGTCCTCGACCATCTGGCCCATGTTGTGCTCGATGGTCAGGAAACGCTTGCCCTGTTTGGCCAGGCCCAGCAGCACGTCCGACGGGAACGGGAACAGGGTGATGGGCCGGACCAGGCCGACCTTCTTGCCCTGGGCGCGCAGCTTGCGCACGGTGCTCTTGGCGATGCGGCCGATGGACCCGAAGGCCACGACGATGAGTTCGGCGTCCTCGGTCAGGAACAGTTCCTGGTCCGCCTCGACCTGCATGGCCTTGTACTTGGCCTGGAGCTTCAGGTTCTGGCCGGCCAGGGCCCCGTCGTCGAGGAAGAGGGACTTGATGAGCCGCGGGGGACGGTTCACTGCGCCCTGCAGCCCCCAGTCCTGACCCTCTTCGGGGTCGCGGTTCTCGGGCACCCACGGCACCACCGGCTCCTTCATCTGGCCGATGATGGCGTCGGCCAGGACCAGGACGGGGTTTCTGTACTTGAAGGCCAGGTCGAAGGCCTTGATGGTCAGGTCATAGGCTTCCTGCACCGTGCCGGGGGCCAGGACCAGAAGCTTGTAGTCGCCGTGCCCGCCGCCCTTGACGGACTGGAAGTAGTCGCCCTGGGACGGCCCGATGTCGCCCAGACCCGGTCCGCCGCGGCTGACGTTGACGATGACGCCCGGAATTTCGCTGCCGGCCATGTAGGAGATGGCCTCCTGCTTGAGGGACATGCCCGGGCTCGACGAGGACGTCATGGCCCGGATGCCGCAGGCCGCAGCGCCCATGAGCATGTTGGCCGCGGCCACCTCGCTCTCGGCCTGCACGAACTCGCCGCCCGCCTCGGGCAGGGCCTGGGACAGGAATTCGGGGATGTCGTTCTGGGGCGTGATGGGGTAGCCGAAGAAGCACTTCATCCCGGCGGCCAGGGCGCCACGGGAGATGGCCTCGTTGCCCTTGACGAAGATGCGCTTGGGAGTGCTCATTTCTTCCCTCCTTTGGCCTGCTTCGTCGTGAAGACGTTGATGCAGAAATCAGGGCACATCATGGCGCAGAACGCGCAGCCCTTGCATTCGTTCATCCTTTCGGGGGTGATCTCCACGACCTTGTACCCCTTCTGGTTGAACCGACTCGATTGTTGGATGATGCCGGTCGGGCAGACCTCGGTGCAGAGCAGGCAGCCCTTGCAGCGGTCCTCCCGGAACTCGACTCTGCTAGGCATGGAATACCTCCACGGGGGGATGATGGTGAACGGGACTGGCGTGGTCAGCGGATGAGCATGGCGTCGCCGTAGGAAAAAAAGCGGAAGCCGTGCCGCACCGCATGGGTGTAGGCATCGATGATCCGCCGCCTGCCCGCGAGTGTGCTGACCATAATGATAAGGGATGAGCGGGGCAAGTGGAAGTTGGTGATGAGCTGGTCCACCACCTTGAAGCTGTACCCGGGACGGATGAAGATGTCGGTCCAGCCCCGGAAGGGGCCGATCCCCCCGAGGTGCGTGGCCATGCTCTCCAGGGTGCGGGTCGTGGTCGTGCCCACGGCCACCACGGGACGCCCTTCGGCCCTGGCCCTGGCGATGGCTTCGGCGGTCTCCTCAGGGACCTCTGCGTACTCGGCGTGCATGACGTGCTCGCGGATGTCGTCGCAGCGCACGGGGCTGAAGGTGCCGTAGCCCACGTAGAGCGTGACTTCGGCCGTGCGGATGCCGCGAGCTTCCAGGGCGGCCATGATCTCCGGCGTGAAGTGCAGTCCGGCCGTGGGCGCGGCCACGGAACCGAGCTTGTCATCGCGGGAATAGACGGTCTGGTAGCGGTCGCGGTCTTCGCCCTTGTCCTCGCGGCGGATGTAGGGTGGCAGGGGGATGTGCCCCAGCTTCAGGAAATGGTCGGCCAGTTCGCCGCGCCAGTTCAGGCGGACGCGGCTGCGGCCGAACTCGCCCTTTTCCAGCACCAGGAGCTCCAGCCCGTCGAAATGCAGGGGCTCGCCCGGTCTGGGGCCCTTGGAGGCCTTGAGCAGGCCTTCGACCTCGGCCGTGCTCCCGCCGTCCGGGCCGGTTTGGGGCTCGATCAGTGACAGGGGCGTAAGGAGCAGGAACTCCGCCCTGCCGCCAGACTCCTTGCGTCCGATGAGCCGGGCCGGGAGGACCT
>DPKT01000147.1 GCA_003542385.1 Desulfomicrobium sp. | reverse complement strand
CCACATCAAACGACGAAGAACCAAAGATATTGACAGTCAAGCGGACGTCATCCGGCACGAAGCCGGACACCGCCTCATCACGAGGGGGCCGTTGCCCCATTGACCCAGATGTCAGTCATGTTTCGATCAACATTGATTTTTGATTCAAATATCACACATGATCAATGCCATCACCGACATTCGGGACAAGGCATGTCGGACCATGGGCCATCGTGCTCCCTTCCTGACGAAAAGTGAAACAATATGTGCGGGATGGCCCCGGATAGCGAGGGAGGCCCGTGTCCCGCATCACTCCTTTCCCGCCTCCGTCAGTTCCTGCAACTGCTGCTGCAGTTCCTGGATCTGCTGCAGATAGGGCGCGGCCGCGCTCTGTTTCTGCTCGGGCGGCAGCTCGCTGTCCATGATGTGCTTGACCTTGTCCATCAGGTCCTTGATGCGCTTCCTGATGTCCTCGACCTGACTGCCCGTCCCGGATCCGCCCGACGCGCCGACGCCGGCCCGGACGCCGGAGACTTCGGAATTCCCTGCCGATACGCCTTCTTCCACCCGTCCGGAGGAATTGCCTAGGGAAGCCGTCTGCCCGGAATCGGACGCGGAGGATGCGTCCTTATCCTTATCGAACTGCATGCTGCGGAAATGCTCCAGCAGCCTCTTGGCTTCGGACGACAGGGAAACCGTATCGCCCCGGGCCGTGTGGGCGGTTTCTGCGGCGCGGGTGCTGTCCGGCCGGAAAGATACATGTCGGCGATCGAAGCGGCGCCGTCGATTCTCATGTCGCCTCCGTATGTTGGAAGATGTTGCCGCATTGCGGGCCAATCAGCTCTGCAAGCAAGAATCGTTCTCCCTCAGCGACGTCACCGAATCGGGCCGCAATGGTCCATCTGGTCAGCATTGCAGGCAGGACCGAGACCTCCGCCCGCTTCCCTCCAATGCAAAGAAGCGCCGGAACGCACTCAATATCCCGTGCCTCCGCATATCATGGGTTCTCAGAAGGACGTGTATGGCCCGAACATGCGAGATTGAGCGCGCACTCTTCCACTTGTCCTTGAGATGACAGACAAAAGGGCTTATGGGCCCGAGGTTGTCGTGCGTCCGGCCGGACGCGCATGAACCTTGGCAGATGAGGAGGAACAATGGGGAAAATTGTTGCCGCTGTCGTGTTGGCGCTGCTGCTGACGGGACAGCAGGTGCTGGCGGCCGGATTCGCCGTGTATGAATGGAGCGCGCGCGGCATCGCGCTGGGCGGAACGACCATGGCCAGGCGGCCCGACGCGTCCGTGGTGGCGTCCAACCCGGCGGCCATGACGGGCCTGAATGGCACGCAGATCATGACCGGCCTGGTCGGGGTGGCGCCCATGGCCACCGTGTCCATCGCCGGCGAGGAGAGTTGCGACGGGGAGTCCAACGTGTGGTTGCTGCCGCACGCCTATGCGGTCAGGCAGTTCGGGGACCGCTATTGGCTCGGCGTCGGCGCCTTCAACCGCTTCGGCCTGGGCACGGAGTTCGACGAGAACTGGGCCGGAAGCGGCAGCGTCTACTTTGCGGGCATCAAGAGCGTGTCGCTGACCCCGGTGCTGGGCATGCGCCTGACGGACACCTGGTCCATCGGCCTGGGCGCCGAGGCCAACTATTTCGAATTCACGCAGAAGAAGAAGGTCCTCGGCGGCGCATACGATCTCGAGGTCCAGGGCGACGACGTCGGCGTGGGCGTCAACCTGTCCACCTGGTACGCGCCCACGGACTGGCTGTCCCTGGGGCTCATGTACCGCAGCGCCATCGACGTGCACCCGCGCGGCGAGGCGGACAGCGACGTCCCGGCCCCTTACGATGACCTGCTGAACGGCGACGCCGACGGCGAGATCACCCTGCCCGACTCCTGGTCCCTGGGCCTGTGCATCACCCCCACGGACAGGCTGAGCGTCGAAGTGGACGTGACCCGCACGGGCTGGTCGTCGTACGAGGAACTGGACATCCGCATCAACGGCACCAACCCGTCGGGAGCCATCGTCAAGGACTGGAAGGACGCCTGGCGCCTGGGCATCGGCGCCGAGTACGCCCTGACCCCGGCCTGGGACCTGCGCGCGGGCTACGTCTACGACGAGACGCCCATCCGCACCGAGCGGGCCGACTACATGGTCCCGGCCAACGACCGCCAGCTCTTCTGCGCCGGCCTGGGCTGGCACGACCAGGCCTGGAGCGTGGACGTTGGCTACACCTACCTGCTCATCAACGACCGCAAGGGTGCGACGATCTACGGCAGCGGCGGCACGTCCGAAACCGCCGACTTCGAGGACGGAGACGCCCACCTGCTCGGCCTGAGCCTGGCGTACCGCTTCTAGGGCGGCTCCGCTTCGCATCAAAAAAGGCCGCCGGTAAACAACACCGGCGGCCTTTTTTGATGGAGCGTTCAGGGCGGTCCGCTCACAGCGCGGAAAGGTTCATGGCGGCGACGCGGTATTCACCGTCGGCGTGCAGCAGGACGTTGACGCAGGCGTAGTGCTGTTCCAGGCGGAAAAGATTCTCCAGGGGCATGCCCAGGATGCGGCACAGGAGGACGCGGTTCACGCCGCCATGGGCGACGATGGCCAGGGGCTCGTCCATGTCCGTGACGGCCAGTTCGAAGACGGGCCAGGCCCGGCGCTGCACGTCCGCGAAGCTCTCGCCTCCCGGCGGGCGGAAGCCGGCCAGGTTGCGGCCCCTGGCCTCGTAGCGGCCGGGAAAACGATCGCGAACCTCGTCCACGGTCAGTCCTTCCCAGGCGCCAAGGCTGATCTCACGCAGGTCCGCGGCCGTCTCGGGTACAATCCCCAAGACCGTGCCGACGATCCCCGCGCTCTCCACGCAACGCGCCAGGGGACTGCACACAAGGCGCCCCACTCCTCTGCCGGTCAGAAACCGCGCCACGGCCGCCATCTGTTCACGGCCCGCGTCCGTCAGAGGCAGGTCCGTCCGGCCCACGAAGCGGCGCGGCGCGGACTGCGTGATCTCCCCGTGGCGGATGAGATAGACCTCGCTCACGGCAGCACCCCGGCCAGAATTTCCTCCAGGCCGCGGCCGCAGGCCTTCTCGACCATGCCCCGCAAGGCCAGGGAGTTGTTCATGCGGCCGCGGATGGCGGCGCAGGCGTTTTCGTCGCAGGCATACAGGGCCAGCTTCTCGCCGAAACGGTCCTCAACAGAAATGCGCCTGTCGCAACGCACCAGCTTGTCCGCCAGGCAGACGACCTCCTTTTCCGTGAGCAGGCCCGATGCCGGAGGCGGCACGTCGCGGTGGGCGGACACGATCCCCGACAGTCCGCCCAGGCCCAGACGCGCAAGCAACTCGCCGCCGGCGGCCTCGTGGTAAGGCCAGCCCTTGGCCACATCGTGCAGCAATGCGGCGTTGTGGACCAGATCCAGATCGAGCCCCGCGCCCTTGCGGTTCAGTTCCTCCCCCATGCGCAGGGCCACTGCGGCCACGGCCAGGCCATGGGCCAGGCCACGCTCGGGCATGGATTGCCCGGCCAGGGCCAGGGCCTCGTCACGCTTCCCCACATGCATACGGGAGGCGCGCCGCTGCAGGACGGCAAAATCGTCGGGCGTGTCGGCGTCCAGCAGGATGCCCCGGTCCCAGACCGGGACGTCGAGGGATGGCGCGTCCGCCAGCAGCCCTTGCAGCCCACCCCGACCGTCATGCCCCAGAATGCGCGGGATCAGGCCTGCGGGGATCAGGGACGGGTGGCCGCGCTCGCCCGCGAAGACCGGATAGGCCACGCGGCCGTCGTAGGCGTCGAGCATCAGGCTGACCGTGGCCGGACGCACCAGGGGAATGTCCGCCGGAAGAATGAAGAAGGCGTCAAGGCCGGACAGACCCGCACAGGCGGATGCCGCCGCCCGTACCGACGAGAACATGCCGTCCGCATACTCGGCGTTGCGCGTGGCGGTGACGCCCAGCCGGACCGCCTCGGCCTCGACCTCCGCGGCGCGGTGCCCCGTCACGACCAGAGGGCTGCCTATGCCCGCCTCCCGAAACACCTGCACGCAGCGCGACAGGACCGTCATCCCGCCGAGATCCATGAGCGGCTTGAAGCCGCCCATGCGCGAGGAGAAACCGGCCGCCAGGATGACGGCGCCGAAACTCCCGACCGTCATCCCTGCACCCCGGCACGCACCCTGATCATCTCGCCGACGATGCTGACGGCGATCTCCTCGGGCGTGTCGGCGCCGATGGCCAGGCCGATGGGACAGAAGACGCGGTCGATGTCGGCCTGCGCATAGCCGTTCTCGAGCAGGGAGCGGTAGACCGCGTCGCGCTTGCCGCGGCTGCCGATCATGCCGACGTACCCCGCCTCGGTCCGCAGGGCCTGGGCCAGGACGTCACGGTCGTGCAGGTGGCCGCGGGTGACGATGACCACGTAGTCGTCGGGGCCCAGATCCTTCAGGCACTGGTTGAAATCTTCCAGCACCCGCACCTCGCGGGCCTCGGGGTAGCGCTCCGCGCT
>DPKT01000037.1 GCA_003542385.1 Desulfomicrobium sp. | reverse complement strand
CAGCAGGTCGGCCGGACGCTGCATGTGCAGCTGCATGACCGCGGCCACGCCGATGAGGCACATGTCGCCCTGCTGGTGGCCGTAGGTGTCGTTGTACTTCTTGAAGTGGTCCACGTCGGCCAGCATGATGGACAGCGGGGTCTGCTCGCGCATGGCCCGCCGCCATTCCTGCTTGAGGTAGGCGTCGAACATGCGTCGGTTGGCGATGCCGGTCAGGGCGTCGTTCAGGGAGAGCTGCGTGAGCTGTTCGTTGGCCCGCTGGAGCTCCACGGTGCGGTCGTTGATGGTCTGGACCAGGGAATCGAGGCTCTTGGCCAGGACTCCGATCTCGTCCTTGCGGTCGAGGTCGAGGCGCAGGGAATAGTCGCCTTCCGCCTGCAGCTTGACGGCATGGTCGGTCAGGCGCTGCAGAGGCCTCAGAACCACGGCCTGCATCATCAGGTTCAGGATCACGAGCACGGTCACGCCGGAGCCGATGACCAGGAAGACGGCGTAGCGGATGCTGTCGATGCCCTTGCGCGTCGTTTCGCGGGGAAAGAGGTACTGGACTCCGAAGAGGGTCTCGCCGGCTTCGTTCTGGAATCCGGCACAGGACACCATTTTGTCGCCGTCGTCCTTGGTGTAGTAGGTCAGGTTGCCGGTCTGCATGGGCTTCATGCCCGACGTGCGGCAGAGGAAACGGGCGTTGTCGAAGGGGTCGACGATCTCGAAGGACAGGCGGGTCTGCTCCTTCAGGGTTTCGAGCATGGTTTCGTTCAGGAAGCGTCCCATGATCAGGAAGCCGTTGGCGGGACCGGACCCGTCGGAGCGCAGCACTTCGCGGGTGGCGAAGAGCATGGGCCCGGCTTCGGTGTTGAATATGCCCCTTTTTCCCCTGCCGCCCTCGGGGGAGGGGTGCAAGGCGAGCGTCGTGTGCGCCGGGTCGATGCGCCCCTCGGCCATGAAGCCGAGCTGCAGGGTGGTCTTATCCTCCAAGTCGCGGACCCGGCTCCAGACGATGTTGCCCCTGGTGTCGCAGAAGACAAGCAGATTGAGGGAGATGTTGTCCAGGGAGTCGTCGCTCAGGTTGCTCTCGATGAACCCTTCGTAGCCCGTGGCCATGAAGTTGTGGGAGTCGTTCCACGTGGCCCAGTCGCGGCACAGGCGCTCCACGTGGTAGGTTTCGCGGTCGATGGCGTGGAAGATGCGTTGCAGGTTCTCGCCTGCCTCGCGATGCTCCAGTTCCAGGAAGCTCGGGTAGATGACGAAGCGCTGGACGATGAAATCCGCTATCCCGAGGGCGGCGAAAAGAACGAAGATGATGAGGAAGACCTTGGTTCTGATGGACATCGGGACTCCTTGAACCTATTTGAGCGCTGCGTTTTCCTCGCTATCCGAGTTCTCCCCGAGGGACAAGCGGCAAGAAGCAAAGGCTTGCGTTTCCTGCGCAACACGGCGTAAGGCCCATGCGTCCGTCCGGGCTTTGCGCCCGGGGCGCAACACTTCTGCGGATGGGAAAGATGCTCGAACTCGTCACCGTCGCCACCATCACCATTCTGGCCGTCATCAGCCCCGGCGCGGACTTCGCCATGGTCACCCGCAACAGCATGGTCATCTCCAGGCGTGCCGGGGTGCTGACCGCCGTCGGCATCTCCATGGGCGTGCTGGTCCATGTTGCCTACAGCCTTCTGGGGGTGGGCCTCGTCATCTCCCGGTCGGAGATGCTTTTCGGCCTGATCAAGTATCTGGGTGCGGCCTATCTCGTCTGGCTCGGCGTCGGCATGCTGCGGGCCCGGCCCGCGGAACCCGGCGCGGCTACACTTCCCCCCCTGTCCGACTTCGGCGCCTTGCGCCGCGGTTTTCTGACCAACGCCACCAACCCCAAGACCACCCTCTTCGTGGTCAGCCTGTTCACCCAAGTGGTCAGCCCCCGGACCCCCCTGCCGGTCCAGCTCGGCTACGGGGCGTTCATGTCCCTGGCGCACCTGGCGTGGTTCGTCCTGGTGGCACTGGCCTTTTCCTCGGTCCCGGCCCAGCGGGTCGTCGCCTCGGCCCGGCACCATGTGGAGCGGGGCATCGGGGGCGTCCTGGTCTGCCTGGGCCTGACCCTGGCTTTGGCCTCGCTGCGGCAGGCGTGAGGACCGACCTTTCGCACAAGGAGAATGCATGGCTGCGGAACTGAAACCAGAGGTGAGCTTTGAAGAGTCCTTCGGTCTCCTGGATATCCGTCTCGGGCGCATCATCGAGGCCGAACCCTGCGCCGAGACCCCCAAACCGACGTACAGGATGGTCATCGACTTCGGCAAATACGGCCGCCGCACGAGCTACGGACGTTTCACCTCCCATCCCGTGGACGAGGTCGTGGGGCGGCTGGTGCTCGGGGTGCTCAACTTTCCGCCGCGACAGATGGGGCCGGTAGTCTCGGAAGCCCTGGTGCTCGGCGTGCAGTACCCAGGCAGGGACAGCGGCGAGGCGACCTTCGTCTCTCCGGCCGTGAACGCCAAGCTCGGCAGCAAGCTCTTCTAGGCCGCGCCCATGAAACCCTACCTCTACGCCATGGGCGCGGTGCTCTGCTGGGCCAGCCTGCCGGCGGCCACGGGCAGCGGCCTGGACGGCCTCTCGGTGCCGGAACTGCTCTTCTTCAGCTTTGTGCCGGCCGCGCTGTACCTGGCCGCGCAGGAAATGGTCATCTCGAAGCGCGCGGCCATCCCCTGGCCCTCGCCGCCCATGGCCGCCCTGGGCCTCGCCGGCATCTTCGGCTACCACGCGGTCTACTACCTGGCCCTGGACCGCGCCCCCCTGGTGGAGGGGGCCATGCTGACGACGACCTGGTCCTTCTGGATCGTGGTCTTTTCGTCGGTTCTGGTCAAGCGCCGCCTGTCCCTGCCCGTGCTGGCCGTGGCCCTGGCCGGGCTCCTGGGGGCGGGGCTGGTCGTGTCCGGCGGCAGGAGTCTGCAGTTCGACCCGGCACACCTCCCGGGCTATGCCCTGGCCCTGTGCTGCGGCCTCATCTGGAGCAGCTTCTCCGTTGCCCTGTCGCGGCTGCGGCCCGCCAGGGACTACATGCCCGCCTTCA
>DPKT01000096.1:216-3741 GCA_003542385.1 Desulfomicrobium sp. | reverse complement strand
TGCTGGACCTGGCCCGCGAGGCCGGCGTGGACGGGCGGATGCGGGCCATGTTCGCCGGGGAGCGCATCAACTCGACCGAGGACCGGGCCGTGCTGCACACGGCCCTGCGCAGGCGGGCCGACGAACCCCTCATCCTGGACGGCGTCGACGTGGTCGGCGAGGTGCACGCGGTGCTCGGGCAGATGGACGCCTTCACGCGGCGCGTGCGGTCCGGGGAGTGGAAGGGGTACACGGGCGAGCGCATCACCGACGTGGTCAACATCGGCATCGGCGGGTCGGACCTCGGTCCCTGCATGGTCACCGAGGCCCTGGGCTTCTACCGCCAGAGGGACATGCGCTTCCATTTCGTGTCCAACATCGACGGCACGCACATCGCCCGCGTGCTCGAGTCGGTGCGGCCGGAATCGACCCTCTTCATCATCGCCTCCAAAACCTTCACCACCCAGGAAACCCTGACCAACGCCCACACGGCCCGCGCCTGGTTCCTGGGCAAGGGGGCGGGGGAGGGCGACGTGGCCAGGCATTTCGTGGCCCTGTCGACCAACGAGAAGGCCGTCACGGCCTTCGGCATCGACCCGGCCAACATGTTCGCTTTCTGGGACTGGGTCGGCGGGCGCTACTCCCTGTGGTCCTGCATCGGCCTGTCCATCGCCCTGGCCGTGGGCATGGACAATTTCCGCGAGCTGCTGGCCGGGGCCCGGGATATGGACGAGCACTTCCGCACGGCGCCCTTTGAAAAAAACATCCCGGTCCTGCTGGCCCTCATCGGCGTGTGGCACCGCAACTTCCTGGGCTTCGAGTCCCACGCCGTGCTGCCCTACGACCAGTACCTGTCGAGGCTGCCCGCCTACCTGCAGCAGGCCGACATGGAGAGCAACGGCAAGGGCGTGGCCCTGGACGGCCGTCCCGTGACCCACGCCACGGGCCCCATCCTCTGGGGCGAGCCCGGCACCAACGGCCAGCACGCCTTCTACCAGCTCCTGCACCAAGGCACGACCGTGGTTCCCTGCGACTTCCTGGCCGCGGTCAACCCGCTGCACGATATCGGCGAGCACCACACCATCCTGCTGGCCAACTTCCTGGCGCAGACCGAGGCCCTCATGCGCGGGCGGACCCTTGAGGAGGCCGAAAGGGAGCTTTCCTCCCTGCCGCCGGACAAGCGGGCGGCCCTGGCCCCGCACAAGACCTTCCCCGGCAACCGCCCGACCAACTCCATTCTCTACGACCGCCTGACCCCGCGCGCCCTGGGCAGCCTCATCGCCATGTATGAGCACAAGATCTTCGTGCAGGGCGCCGTCTGGGGCATCAACTCCTACGACCAGATGGGCGTCGAGCTCGGCAAGCAGCTGGCAGGGGTCATCCTGCCGGAACTGCAGGGCAAGGGCGCGGCAGCGCACGATTCGTCCACCGGCGGCCTCATCCGCTACTGCCTTGACCGGCGCAGGGCCTAGGCCCTATCGTCGCTGAAACACGCGGGGCTTCGGCCCCGCTCCCCGTGCGGGGCAGCGCGCCCGTCCACATTTTGCACCCGGCCACAGCATGAAGCTCAACCCCTTTCGCGTCGACCCGGCCCATCCCTTTCAGCTGGTCAAGTTCCTGTCCATCAGCACCCTGGTGCTGATCCTGGCTTCGAGCAGCCTCATGTCGGTCTTCATGACCAACTACGCCAAGAGGGCGCTTCTGAAGAAGAACACGGCCTTTGCCCAGCTCCTGGCCGAAAACCTGAACCACCAGATCTACCGCCGTTTCACCCTCCCGGTGGTGCTCGGCTTCGGCCGGGTGGAACTCAAGCGCAAGGACCAGTACGAACGGCTGGAGCAGGTCATCGAGTCGACCATCCATTCCTTCCACGTCCGCGAACTGCGCATCTTCGACGAGCAGAGCGAGGTGGCCTACAGCACCAACGTGAACCAGATCGGCAATACCGACATGGGCGGCACGGAGGTGCGCGAGGCCATCGAGAAGGGCGAGCGCAGCTTCGTGCTGCAGAACAACCTGAACGTGTGGGATGTCGTTTTCGCCTTCGACCTGCAGCCCGGGGACGTGGTCCTGCGCACGGTCCACCCCCTGCGCGCCGAACGGGACCTGCGTTTCCGCGACCAGCCCGGGCCGCTTCTGGGCGTGCTCGAGTTCACCCAGGACATCACCAGCGACTACGAGACAGTCCTGCACCTGCAGCGTCTCATCATCCTGACCACCTTCCTCGGTTCGGCGGCCCTCTACGCCCTGATCTTCTTCCTCATCCGCAAGGCCGACCGCGTGCTCGACGAGCGCCTGCGCGACAAGGAGCGCCTGGAGAAGGAGCTGCAGCAGAACGAGAAGCTCGCTTCCATGGGCCGCATGGTCGCAAGCATCGCCCACGAGATCCGCAACCCCCTGGGCATCATCCGCAGCAGCGCGGAACTGCTCCTCAAGCGCGAAAAGGCCCAGGGCGGAGGCAATGCGGGCATCCTGGAGGCCATCTTCCACGAGTCCAAGCGCCTGAGCCAGACGGTCAACGACTTCCTCGACTACGCGCGTCCCAGGCAGCCGTCCCTGGAAGACGTGGATCTGGAGAAGGTCGTCCGCCACGCCGTGGGCTTCCTGACCCAGGAAGGGCAGGAGCACGGCGTGAAGGTGGAGAGCACGCTGCCGCCGGGCTACATGGTCCAGGGAGACCGGGACCTCCTGTACCGGGGCTTCTACAACCTCATCAGCAACGCCATCCAGGCCTGCGACGGCGGGGGGCAGGTCAGCATCGTCCCCGTCTGCAGCGACGGCCAGGCCGCCGTATTGGTCCGGGACACGGGACCGGGCTTTGACGCCAAGCAGCTCGAACGCTACGTCGAACCCTTCTTCACGACCAAGGAGAAGGGGACGGGCCTGGGCCTGGCCATTACCAACTCCATATTCCAGATTCACGGCGCGGAACTGACCCTGCGAAACGGCGAGAACGGCGGAGCCGAGGCCCTCGTGGTCTTTTCCGAGCCGTGCTAGGAAACATCCCCATGGGCAATCACATCCTCATCATCGACGACGAAAAGAACTACCTGCTCATCCTGGAGGCCATCCTGCAGGAGGAGGGCTACACCGTCACGGCCCTGGCCGATCCGGTCATGGCCATGACCTACCTCGACGAGTCCGAGGTGGACGTGGTCATCACGGACATGAAGATGCCGGGCATGACCGGCCAGGAAGTCCTGGAGTCCGTGCGCAGGCGCCACCCGCACATCCCGGTCATGATCATGACGGCCTTCGGCACCATCGACCGCGCCGTGGAGGCCATGAAGGGCGGGGCCTTCGACTACATCACCAAGCCTTTCGCCAACGACGAGATCCTGCTTTCGGTGCGCAAGGCCCTGAAGCTGTCCCATGCCGAGCGGCAGAACCGCCTGCTGCGCGAGAGCCTGGCAGAGAAGTTCGGCAAGGAGACCATCATCGGCAACTCCAAGGGCATCCAGGACGTCCTGGCCCTGGCGGGAAAGGTCGCGCCGACGCGCAGCACCGTGCTCATCACCGGTGAGTCGGGCACGGGCAAGGAGCTGG
>DPKT01000096.1:0-190 GCA_003542385.1 Desulfomicrobium sp. | reverse complement strand
TCGTGTCCGTCAACTGCATGTCCCTGAACCCCGGAGTGCTCGAGAGCGAGCTCTTCGGCCACGAGAAGGGCTCCTTCACCGGGGCCATGGCCCTGAAGCGCGGCCGTTTTGAGCTGGCCCAGGGCGGGACCCTCTTTCTGGACGAGATCGGAGAGCTGTCCCTGGAGATGCAGGTCAAGCTGCTGCGCGT
>DPKT01000187.1 GCA_003542385.1 Desulfomicrobium sp. | reverse complement strand
TCGAGGCCCAGGCCCGTCAGGCCCTGGCCAACGTGGGTGCCATCCTGTCGGCGTCCGGGTGCGGCGTCACAGACATCGTCAGCGTGGACGTGTTCGTCACGGACCTGTCCAACTTCAAACTCTTCAACGCCATCTACGACGAATTCATGGCCGGCCACCGGCCCGCCCGCGCCGCCGTGCAGGTCTCGGCCCTGCCCCTGGGAGGGGTGGTCGAGGTCAAGTGCGTGGCCGTGGCCCATTCATAAGGAACATTCATGGTCAACAAACGAACCCGCCGTTTCGGCGTCTTCCCATCGGCCAACGAGGACGCCCAGGCCGCCCAGCGGCACAAGGGCACGCCCCAGTGCACCTCCGACTCCTATCTCCTCGCCTTCCAGGACCAGCAGTTTCTGCTGCGCCAGGAGCTCAGGCCCGTGCGCCTGCAGCTGGAGCTCCTCAAGCCCGAACTGACCCTGCAGGAACACCAGATCGAATCGACCATCGTCGTGTTCGGCAGCGCCCGCATCCTCGACCCCGAGCAGGCCGGCGTCCGTCTGGAGAAGGTCATGGACGGGCTCAAGAAGAACCCCGACGACCTCGTGCTGCAGCAGGAGCTCGTCCGGGCCCGCAGGGCCATGACCAACAGCCGGTACTACACCGAGGCGCGCAAGCTCGGGCGGCTCATCTCCGAGAACATGGACAGGCACGGCCACGTGGTCGTCACGGGCGGGGGCGGCGGCATCATGGGCGCGGCCAACCAGGGCGCCCACGACGTGGACGCCATCAGCATCGGCATGAACATCGTCCTGCCCTTCGAACAGGAGCCCAACCCCTACATCACCCCGGAGCTGAGCTTCCAGTTCCACTACTTCGCCATCCGCAAGATGCATCTGCTGATGCGGGCCAAGGCCATGATCGCCTTCCCGGGCGGGTTCGGGACCATGGACGAGCTCTTCGAGACTCTGACCCTCATCCAGACCCGCAAGGTCAAGCCCATCCCGGTCCTGCTCTTCGGCCGGCGCTTCTGGCAGAAGGTCGTCAACTTCGAGGCGCTGGTGGAGGAGGGCACCATCAACGAGGAGGATCTGAAGATCTTCCGCTACGTCAGCACGGCCGAGGAGGCCTGGGAGATCATCTCGGCCAGCAACGGGCCGACCACGGACGGCAAGTACTAGCTCACTCCCTCACCGCACCGTGCACGTCGGCGATGATCCGTCCCGAGAGCGTGCGCATGACCCGGCTCATGGCTTCGACCACCGAGCCGGGATTTTTTTTGGCGCTGGGCTCGGACCCGCGGTAGGTACGCTGGAACAGGACCATGTCGGGCGCGGACGCGGCCTGCAGGTCCAGCAGGGTGACGGTCAGTTCGGCCGTGGCCAGCCAGCGGTCCTGGCCGTCTACTTCCAGCCACTCCTCGACCATGCCCTCGACGCGGTGGGTGGCCGGCAGGGCCGAACCCGGCCCGGCCACGGCCAGGAACAGGCCGCTGGCCAGCATGTCGCGGCGCAGGTAGTCCGCGGCCAGGATCTGGGGCGCGCTGCGCCACTGATGGTAATGGTATTCCTGCCGGCCGAAGGACAGGTTGCGGTAGACGATCTTGGCCGTGTTATACTCGGGGGCCACGCCGAAGCGGCTCACGCTGACGACGGCCTGCGCCCTTTCCCCGGACACCGCCGGGGGATCGTACTCCAGGGTGTAGTAGCGGGTATCGGGCACCGCGGTTCGGGCGGCTCCGCAGCCCGTCAGGGCCAGGACGAGGAAGGCGAGGGCGATCAGGCGGATGTGCATCGTATTCTACTCCTCGGTTGCCCGGGGGGCTTTGGGTTCTCCGAACAGGAGCTGGGCGGGCTGGTCCTTCACGCTGGTGATGAGGGAGTTCAGGTTGCCCGAGGTCTGCTCCAGGTTCTCGGCCGTGGCGGACAGTCGGTCTTCGAGGTCGCGGATGGTAGCCTGCATCTGCAGCATGGTCGCCTGGCTCTGGGCCATGAAGGCGTCGGTCTTGAGGGCCGCCCCGGCCAGGGCGCCCATGGTCGTGTCGACGTGGGGCCGGTTGGCGTCGAGCATGGACTGGAACTGCGCCAGCACGGCGTCCATGCGCGTCAGTTCCTCGGCGGCCTTGTCCATGAGCCTGCGCGAGGCCTCCATGCTCCCGTCCACGTTCCTGGCCAGGGACTGCAGGCGCTCCGGGCTGGCGGCGGCGTTGACGCTGGCCAGGAGGGTGCGGATGTCCGCGGAGATGTCGCCGATGCGGGCCTGGGCCACGGCTTTGTCCAGGGAGTTGAAGGCGTTCTTGGCCTGGTCGGCGATCCCCTTGAAGTCGATGGCCTTGATCTGGGCGGCGATGTCGTGGATCTCGCGGAAAAGCTTGCGGATGTCCGACGGCTTGGAGGCGATGACCGGGTATTCCGGCGTGAAGTCCAGCGCCGGCGTCGGGCCGTCCAGGGGCGTGCGCTTGTCGATTTCCACGAACATGGCGCCGGTGATGCCGACGTTGGAGATGGCGGCGACGCTGTCCGCGAAGCGCATTTCGTCGTCCGCATGCTCGTCGTCCACCAGGATGACGACCTCGATGAGGTGGTAGTCCGGGGCGATGCGGATGGCCTGGACTCGGCCCACGGGCACTCCGCGGTACTTGACCGGAGAGTCGACGTTCAGCCCCTGCACGGACTCGTCGAAGTAGGTCACGTACAGTTCGCCCTTGCGCAGGAAGGAGGTCATGCCGAGCCAGATGATGGCCAGGGTGGCCAGGCCGAGACCGGCCGTCATGAACAGGCCCACGGAAAAATTGACGCGCGCGGAAGCCATTATTCCTCCATCCCGGGCTGTCGGTTGAAGAACTGGCGCACGAAGGGGTGCGCGCTTTTTTCCTTGAGTTCGTGCGGGTCGCCTTGGGCGATGATGGATTTCGACGCCGCGTCGAGCATGACCACCCGCGAGGCGATGGTCAGGATGGACGACAGTTCGTGGGTCACGACGACGAAGGTCGTGCCCAGGGTTCGGTTCAGGCGCAGGATCAGGGCGTCGAGCCCGGCCGAGCTGATGGGGTCAAGGCCCGCCGAGGGCTCGTCGAGGAAGAGGATCTCGGGGTTCAGGGCCAGGGCGCGGGCGATGGCGGCCCGCTTCCTCATGCCGCCCGAGAGTTCCTCGGGCAGGTGGTGCTCGAAGCCCTCCAGCCCGACTTGGCGCAGCTTGAGGCGCACCAGGTCGTCCACGGCCCGTCCCCGAAGCCCCGAGTACTCGGTGATGGGCAGGGCCACGTTCTCGCCCAGGGTCATGGAGGAGAAGAGCGCCCCGCCCTGGTACATGACGCCGATGCGGGCCAGGATGCGCCTGTAGGCCCCGTCGTCATCCGGGTCCATGGCCATGCCGGCGACGGTTATGCGTCCGGCCATGGGCTTGTACAGCCCGACCATGTGCTTGAGCAGGGTCGACTTGCCGCAGCCGCTGCCGCCCAGGATGACGAAGACTTCGCCGGCGTGGATGTCGAAATTCAGGTCGCGCATGACGACATGATCGCCGAAGCCCATGGTCAGGCCGCGCACGGTGATGACGGGCGCGCTCATGGCCGCCAGTACCTCAGGATCACGGCCAGGATGGAGTCCGTCAGGATGACCAGGAAGATGCTCGTGACCACGGCGGATGTGGTTGCCTGGCCGACGCTGGCCGCCCCGCCGCGCACGCGGTAGCCCTTGAAGCAGCCCACCGTGGAGATGAGCAGGGCGAAGACGGCGCTCTTGAAGATGCCCCAGTTGATGTCGAAGATGGACAGGGTGCTCATGGTCTGGGCCATGTAGGCGTTCAGGGTCAGGTTCAGGGTGCCCACGCCGATGACAAGCCCGCCGGCGATGGCGAAGAGGTTGGAGAAGACGGTCAGCAGCGGCACGACCAGGACCGAGGCGATGACCTTGGGGGCCACGAGGAACATGGCCGGCTTGAAGCCCATGGTGATCAGGGCGTCGACCTCCTCGGACACCTTCATGGTCCCGATCTCGGCGGCGAAGGCCGAGCCCGAGCGCCCGGCCACGATGATGGCCGTCATGATGGGCCCCAGCTCCCGGACCATGGCCAGGGCCACCAGGGAGGCCACGTAGATGTTGGCCCCGAACTGCTGCAGCTGGACCGCGGACATGAAGGCCATGATCAGCCCCAGCAGGAAGCTGATGAGGCCGACGATGGGCAGGGCGTCCACCCCGACGCGCTGCATGTAGGAAACCGTGTCCCCGAGGCGCAGCCGTCCGGGGCGGACCAGGAGGGAGGCCAGGGTCGTGGTCGTCTCGCCGACGAAGGCGACGTGGCTTGCGGCCTGGTCGACGACATGCATCGTCTTTTCGCCGAAGCGCGTCAGGAGGTCCGGCCTGATGCGGCGGATGGGGCCCGGCTCGGGAGGCGAGTCCAGGCGCAGGAAGTCCAGGAGTTCCCGCACGTGGTCCGGGGTGCGCTCCATTTCGAGTTCCCCGCCGGACGCCCCGGCCATGCGCCTGAGTTCCATGATGACCAGGGCGCCGCAGTCGTCCATGCGCGTCACGCCGCCGAGATCGACGCGGATGCGCTGTGGCAGAGGACGTGGGACGTGTTCGAGCCGGTCCAGGATTTCCGGGACGGACTGCAGGTTCAGCGCGCCCCGCAGCGTCAGGGTCAGGGCGTCGGACCCGATGGAGATGTCGAGATCGGCGGTGTTTTTCATGGTGCGGTCGAATTGCTCGATATTCGGACCTCATAGCCGAGGGCGGACAGGCCGTCTACTCTGCGGGGGCGGCGCCCGGTGTCTTGTGACGGTATTCTCGATCTTGAAACTGCGCCCGGGGTGTGACAAAGGGGCTTTCAGAGGCCGCGGCGCCGCTCATACTGCCGCGGTTCCCCACCATGTAACCGGAAGTTTTTCATGACCCTTCGCCTTCTTTGCCTTCTGGCCGCCCTGGTTCTCGGGTTCGCGGCCCCTGTCCGTGCCGAGTCCCTCAAGCCTGTCCCGGAGTCCCTGTACCCCGAACTCGAATATCTCCTGACCGTCCCGCAGGGGTCGGCAGACCTCGCCCCCGACAAGCTGAACGCGATCGTGTCGTTTGTGGCCGCCACCCCGCAGGGCGTGAGCATGTCCATGCGGGACCGCGACAAGGCCGCGGGCGCCTTCCACTCCTTCTCCCTGCGCGGGAATCTGGCTCGCGTCGTGGATTACGCCTACAACCCGGACATCCCGGTCTACGTGACCATGCCGTCCTCGGTGCGGGATCAGGAATGGCTCGACCCGGCCACCCGCGACGACCTGAAGAGCCTGTCGCGGGCCGTGGAGCAGGGCGGTTCTTTCCAGCTGCGCGGGCGCGAGCGCGAGATCATCACGCCCGATGCCAACACGGGCGGCTACTACGCCTACAGGCAGGACCGGGCCATGGCCGTCTTTCCCGGCCCGACGGGGCCGGTTCTCGTCTCCGTGGCCTGCCAGAACGAGCCCTCGGACATCGGCCGCAAGGGATTGGTGGTGGGGCCCGACTCCGACTGGAACTACCTCTACTCGGCCGAGACCGGCCTGACCAAGACGGGTCTGGGCTGGGTGGATTCCTACATGTACCAGGCCTACTCGGTTCTCGTGCTCGTCTCCGATACCGAAGCCGGCGTCGTGCGCGTCGGCTCCTTCAAGTGGCTGAACGCGGGCTGGGCCAAGGTCAACATGGTCAAGCAGATGCACATCGTCAACGGCATCAAGCGCTTCGCCGCGGACTTCAAGGCCGTCCTCGAATCCCCCCGCCTGCCGCAGGCCGGGGAGCTGGCAGCCATGTACAGGGATCTGCAGGGGGACAGCCCCGAGAACCTGCGCGCCCAGGTCGCCCCCTATCTCGACGCCATCGCCGCCGGCGGGTCGTCCTCGTCCCTGGCGGGCCCCTTCAAGAAGCTGCTGACCTCGGGCGAGTACCTGCGGGACATGAGCCGCGAGGAGATGGTCAAGATCGTGCTCAAGGAATTCCTCAAACAGCGCCTCGGCCGGCAGACCCTGATCCAGGTCGCCCGGGCCGGGGCGACCGGGACGGCGCACCCCTGACAGGCGGATCGTCCCGACAAAAACGCCCAGACGCGCCGGAGTCCCATGTTCCGTTTCGCATGCCCCGCGTCCCTTCTTCAGCACCTTCGCCGCCTGCCGGCCGTGGCGGAGAACCGTCCATGACCCGGCCGGGCGACG
>DPKT01000165.1 GCA_003542385.1 Desulfomicrobium sp. | reverse complement strand
CCTTCCCCATCGAGGACCGGGTGGACGTGTCCGAGAACCTGCGCCTCAAGTACCGCTTCCTGGACCTGCGCCGTAAGGCCATGGCCGACAACCTGATCCTCCGCAGCCGCGTGTCCCAGAGCGTGCGCCGCTACCTCGATGAACTGGGCTTCCTGGAGATCGAGACGCCCGTACTGACCAAGTCCACGCCCGAGGGCGCCCGCGACTTCCTGGTCCCCAGCCGCGTCAACCAGGGCCAGTTCTACGCCCTGCCGCAGTCGCCCCAGCTCTTCAAGCAGCTGCTGATGTGCGGCGGCCTGGACCGCTACTACCAGATCGTCAAGTGCTTCCGCGACGAGGACCTGCGCGCCGACCGCCAGCCCGAGTTCACCCAGATCGACATCGAGATGTCGTTTGTCGACGAGGAGCAGGTCATGGAGATGGCCGAGGGCATGATGGCACGCGTCATGCGCGAGGCCCTGGGCCGCGAGATCGCCCTGCCCCTGCCGCGCATGACCTACGCCCGGGCCATGGCCGAGTACGGCGTGGACAAGCCCGACGTCCGCTTCGACCTCAAGCTTTCCGACGTGACCGACATCGTGCGCGGCTCCGACTTCAAGCTCTTCGCCGCGGCCGCCCTGGTCAAGGCCCTGCCCGTGCCCGGCGGCGCGGAACTGTCGCGCAAGGAGATCGACGACTACACCGAGTTCGTCAAAATATACGGCGCCCAGGGCCTGGCCTGGATCAAGATCAAGGAGGACGGCTGGCAGTCCCCCATCGCCAAGTTCCTGAGCGACGCCGAACGCGCCGGTCTGACCGAGGCCCTGAACCTCAAGGCCGGCGACATCGTCTTCTTCCAGGCCGGCGCGCCCGAGATGGTCAACAGCGCGCTGGGCAACCTGCGCCTGAGGCTCGGCGAACGCTTCGGCCTCATCCCCGAAGGCGAGTTCGCCCCCCTGTGGGTCACGGACTTCCCGCTCCTGGAGTGGGACCCCGAGGCCAAGCGCTGGGTGGCCATGCACCACCCCTTCACCGCTCCCAAGGACATGGACGCCCTGGCCTCCGACCCGGCCGCGGCCGTGGCCCGGGCCTATGACCTGGTGCTGAACGGCACCGAGGTCGGCGGCGGCTCCATCCGCATCCACAACCCCGAGACCCAGCAGCACATGTTCAGCGCCCTGGGGATCGGCGAGGAAGAGGCGCGGGCCAAGTTCGGGTTCCTGCTGGACGCCCTGGTCTTCGGCGCCCCGCCCCACGGCGGCATCGCCTTCGGCCTGGACCGATTGATCATGCTCCTGACCGGAGCCAAGTCCATCCGCGACGTCATCGCCTTCCCCAAAACCCAGAAGGCCACCTGCCTCATGACCGAGGCCCCGTCGGCGGTGGAGAACGTGCAACTGCGCGACTTGGGCCTGCGCCTGCGGGAAAAGCCCAAAGAGTAGACATATGCTGAGAAAAGTACGTACATATCCTGACCCGGTGCTGGCCGCAAAGGCCGCGCCGGTGACGGAGATCACCGACGAAATCCGCACCCTGGCCGCCGACATGATCGAGACCATGTACGCGGACAAGGGCATCGGGCTGGCCGCTCCACAGGTGGGCGAGAGCATCCGCCTCATCACCGTGGACCTGAGCGGCCCGGACAAGCGGGAGGACCCGCACGTCTTCGTCAACCCGGTCCTGTCGAACCTCGAGGGAGAGGTGGAATCCGAGGAGGGCTGCCTGTCCGTGGTCGGCTACCGCACCACCGTGACCCGCGCCGAACGGCTGCACCTCTCGGCCACGGACCTGGACGGCAACCCCGTGGAGATGGACGCCGACGACCTCATGGCCATCTGCCTGCAGCATGAGGTGGACCATCTGAACGGCGTCCTGTTCATCGACAAGATCAGTAAATTGAAGCGCACCCTGTACGAGAGAAAGCTCAAAAAATGGCTGAAAGAGAAGAAAGAGAAAGACTGAGAGTCGTCTTCATGGGCACGCCGGACTTCGCGGCGGCGTCCCTGAGGCACCTTCTCGACTGGGGCGGGTGCGATGTCGTCGGCGTGTACTCCCAGCCCGACCGCCCCTGCGGCCGAGGCCAGGTCTGCACGCCCCCGCCCGTCAAGCTCCTGGCCATGGAGCACCGCCTGCCCGTCTTCCAGCCCCTGAACTTCAAGAGCCAAGCCGACGTGGACCAGCTGGCGGCCCTGGCGCCGGACCTCCTCCTCGTGGCCGCCTACGGCCTCATCCTGCCCCAGTCGGTGCTCGACATCCCGCGTCTGGGGGCCATCAACGTCCACGCGTCGCTCCTGCCCGAATACCGCGGAGCGGCCCCCATCCACAGGGCCATCATCGACGGCCGCCACGTCACCGGAATCACCATCATGCAGATGGAGGCCGGCCTGGACACGGGCGACATCCTGCTCCAGCGAAGCCGGGCAATCGGCATCGACGACACGGCCCAGAGCCTGCACGACGAACTGGCCGACATGGGCGGCCGGCTCCTGGTGGAGGCCCTGGAGAAGATGCACCAGGGCCGTCTGGTGCGCATCCCCCAGGATCACGCCCGGGCCACGTACGCCTCCAAGCTCTCCAAGGAGGAGGGACGCATCGACTGGAACCAGCCGGCCCTGACCGTGCACAACCGCATCCGCGGCCTCTTCCCCTGGCCCGGATCCTGGTTCGATTGGAACGGCATGCCCGACAGGACCCTGCGCCTGACCGTGTACCCCGGCGTCATCGGCGAGCCTCTGCCCGATGGGGTCCGCCCCGGGGAGGTTCACGGCGTGGCCGGCGACAACGTGCTCATCGCCTGCGCAGACCGGCTCTACGCGGTGCCGACCATCAAGCCGGCCGGAAGCAAGCCTCTGGGCGGACGCGAATTCTACTGCGGATACCTGAGCCGCTGCTCCGGCGAACACCTGCTCAAACCCGACCTGGCCTGCCCGGGCGACTAGGAGCCATGCCCAAACCAAGGAGCGGAAAACCCCTCAGAAGCCCCCTGGAACGGGAGATCCGCGACTCCTTCCAGACCCGCAAGCGCGTCTTCATCGGGCTCATCACCGGCTCGTCCGTCTTTCTCTGCGTTTTCATCGCCCTGCTGTGGGTCATCCCCTTCGTCGGTCTGACCACCATCCACCCGCTGGCCCCGTGGATTCTGGGCTTCATCACCGCCGCCCTCATCCTGGCCATCGGCTGGGCCGCACTGGCCCTGGTGCTGAACATCCTCCTGGGCCGGCCCGTGCTCTTCGCCAAGCGCCTGCGCGGCGTGACGATCAAGCTCTTCCTGCCCCTCATGACGCTCCTGGGGCGGCTGGTGGGCATCCCCAAGCAGACGGTGCGGGCCTCGTTCATCAAGGTCAACAACGAGCTGGTCCGTAGCGAAAAACACCGCTGCCCGGCCGACAGAATCCTCCTGCTCATGCCGCACTGCATCCAGAACAGCCGCTGCAAGTACCGGTTGACCTACGACATCGACAACTGCCGCCGATGCGGCGAGTGCGCCCTGGCGGGCCTCTTGGACCTGCGCGACAGGTTCGGCGTCAAGCTTGCCGTGGCCACGGGCGGGACCATCGCCCGGCGCATCGTGGTCCAGCACCGTCCCAAGATCATCATCGCCGTGGCCTGCGAACGCGACCTGGCCAGCGGCATCCAGGACACCTACCCCATTCCCGTCTACGGCATCCTGAACTCCCGGCCTTTCGGCCCGTGCCTCGACACGGACGTGGCCCTGGAACAGGTCGAATGGGCCATCAAGGAGTTCTCGGCATGAGCACGCCCCTGGCCCGACGACTGGCCATGGACATCCTGCGCCGCACCATGGACCACCACCAGGACCTGCAGGCCGCCGTGGACGACGTGCTGGCCGACGTGGCGCCGGGGCCCGACAAGGGGCTGGCCACGGAGCTGACCTACGGCTACCTGCGGCTGCGCGGCCGCATCGATTTCATTCTTTCCCAACTTCTGAAGAACCCGCACCAGACCTCGCCCGTCCTGAAGCGCATCCTCGGCGTGGCCGCCTACGAGCTCTTGTATCTGAGCCGCATTCCCGAATACGCCACCCTGGACTGGGCCGTGAGCCTCGTGCGCGAGCGACTGGGGGAACCTCTGAGCAAGGTGGCCAACGGCGTGCTGCGCAATCTGGTCCGCCTGGGCCGCGCCGTGCATCTGCCGGACTATTACGAGGGCAAGACGGCCGGTCAGGCCAAATTCCTGTCGGCCTGGTGCTCCTGCCCGCTCTGGCTGGCCGAGCTGTGGCTCAAGGCCTATGGCAAGGACAAGGCCCGGGCGTATCTCGAAGCGTCCCTGCAGGCCCCGCCCCTGGGGGTGCGGGTCAACAGGCTGCACCCGCAGGGCGAAAGGCTGCGGCAGGACCTCGCGCCCCTGGCCGAGGCGCGGACGGAGTGGGGCTTCGCTCTGAAGCAGTGGCCCGACTTCCTGGACGAGGCCGTGGCCGCAGGCGCCGCCACCAGGCAGAGCCTGGCTGCCCAGAAGATCATGGACGCCCTGGGAGCGGAGCATTGGCCGAGCCCCGTGCTGGACGCCTGCTGCGGACGGGGCGGCAAGACATTTCTCATGGCGGAACTGGGCAAGACGGTCTGGGCCTCTGACGTCAACGTCTTCCGGCTGCGCCAGCTCAAAGGGGAATCAAGACGGCTGGGGATGTCCGTGCCCGCGTTCAGGGCATCTGCGCAGGGTCCGCACCCCTTGCGGCAAGGCCCGCGCACCGTGTTTCTCGACGCGCCCTGCTCGGGCCTGGGCGTTATCTCGCGGCGGCCCGACATCAAGTGGAAGCGCACCCCGGCGGACTGCGCCGGGCTGGCCGGCCTGCAG
>DPKT01000259.1 GCA_003542385.1 Desulfomicrobium sp. | reverse complement strand
GGCCCGCGCCACGCGCTGCGGCGCCTTCGACCACCGCCTGCAGGGCCTCATGACCAGCTACGGACGCGGCCTGACCATGGACGACGCCCGAGTCTCCCTGGCCATGGAGATCGTCGAGCGCTACAGCTCCTTCGCCGACATCCGCGACATGCGCGTCTCGGGCAGCCAGGACGGCGGGGAAATCCAGGTCGCACCCTTCCGCGCCCTGGGCGGCGAGGCCCTGGACCCGAACGCCATGCGCCTGGAAGTCCCGTACGCGGACCAGCCCCTGCACTGGATCGCGGGCCGGGGCCGCCGCGGCGAGACCAGGCTCGTCCCGCTGCAGGCCGTGTACCTCTTCACCAACCTCGACGAAGTCCGCCTCTTCAGCGGCCTGGGCTCCACGGGTCTGGCCTCGGGCAACACGCCCGAGGAAGCCAAGGTCAGCGGCCTGCTGGAAGTCATCGAACGCGACGCCGAGGCCGTCAGGGTCTTCGATCCGGCGAGATGTTTCCGCGTGGAGAGCCGCGACGACGAAATGCGGGAGCTTCTGAAACGGTACCAGCAGCAGGGCGTCGACCCCGTCTTCCAGGACCTGACCACGGAACTGGGCGTGCCCTGCTACAAGTGCTTCGTGCACCTGGCCGAAGGCGGGCTGGTCAAGGCCACGGGCGCGTCCCTCTCGGGCCGCCGCGCCGCCCTCTCGGCCCTGACCGAGACGCCCTTCCCCTTTCCCGGCGGACCGGCGTCGGCCGAGGGCCCGCACAATCTTCCGGTGCGCCTGCTCGAAGACCTGCCGGACCACTCGACGGGCTCGGCCGCAGGCGATCTGGCCCTGCTCGAGGCCATCCTCGAAGACCGGGGGTATGAGCCCGTCTACATCAATCTGACGAAACGGGAACTGCGGCTGCCCGTGTACAGGGCCATCGTGCCGGGGCTTGAGATCGTCTCGGACTTCGATCGGTTCACGCGCGTCAGTCCCCGCCTGTGGCGGGATGTGCTCAGATCGAGGGGAAGATGCGGGTGATGGACGCTTCAGGGTCGGACCGGACCGCGGCCACGGCCAGGTCCGTCAGATCGTCCATCTCCGGGCCGTGGTCGTGGCCCATGAGGTGCAGCAGGCCGTGGGCCAGCAGGCGCACGGTGTATTCGTGGGGGTCCTGGTTGTAGAGGCGCGTCTCGCGGGCCAGGGTGTCCACGGACAGGACGAGGTCCCCGAGCCAGTCGCCCTCGCCGCTGGGGAAGCTCAGGATGTTGGTGGGCCCCAGGCAGCCCATGAAGGAACCGTTCACTTCAGCCATCTCCCGGTCATCCACCAGGCGCAGCGAGAGCTCCCACTCTTCCAGGCCGAAGCACCCGGCCAGGCCCTCGAAAATCTCCATGAGCTCCGGCCCCGAGAGGGGAAAGCGCGGGTCCGCGGGAACGCATTGCTCCAGGTGCAGCATCAGCCCTTGCCCTCCCGGGCCAGCGCGGCCTGCCGGTGCCGGTCGTAGGCGCGCACGATCCGCCCGACCAACGGATGGCGGATGACGTCGTCCTCGGTGAAATGGATCATGGCTACGCCCTGCACGCCTTCGAGGACCTCCACGGCCTGCACCAGGCCCGAGCCCATGTGTGCGGGCAGGTCGATCTGGGTGACGTCGCCCGTGACCACGGCCCGCGAGCCGTAACCCAGCCGCGTCAGGAACATCTTCATCTGTTCGGGGGAGGTGTTCTGTGCCTCGTCGAGGATGACGAAGGCGTTGTTCAGGGTCCGGCCGCGCATGAAGGCCAGGGGCGCGATCTCGATGGCCCCGGCCGCGATCATCTCCTGCACCCGGGCGTAGTCCAGCATGTCGTGCAGGGCGTCGTAGAGGGGCCGCAGGTAGGGGTTGACCTTCTCGACCAGGTCGCCGGGCAGGAAGCCGAGCTTCTCGCCGGCCTCCACGGCCGGGCGTGTCAGGACCAGGCGCTTGACCTTCTTCTGCAGGAAGAGGGACACGCCCACGGCCACGGCCAGGTAGGTCTTGCCCGTGCCGGCCGGGCCGATGCCCAGGGTCAGGTCCAGTTCGCGCATGGCGTGCAGGTACTCGCGCTGGGTCACGGTCTTGGGGCAGACGGTCTTGCGCGGGGAGACCGTGAACAGGGCCTCCTGGTAGTATTTCTTGAGCGGCGTGGACGGGTCGCGAAGCATGATGCGCAGGCTCTGCTCGATGTCGCGGTCGAAGAGCTGGTGCCCGCCACGGACCAGGTCGTAGATCTGGGCGAAGTAGCGGCAGACCAGCCGCACCATGTCATGGTCGTCGCCGGAAACCGAAAGCTCGCTGCCGCGGCTCTCCACGGTCACGCCCGTGATCCCGGCCACGGTGTCCAGATGGGCGTTGCCGGGCCCGAAGACCTCGCGGGCGAAGTCCGGGTTCTCGAAGGTTATGTCCTGTCTCTCCATGCGTCCTCGTGGCGCGCCGTCAAAGCCGCCCCGGCGGGGCGACGGCTGCGCATTTGCAAAACCATGCGGAGTTCCGTAGAGGAATGCGTCCGCACCTAGATACCAAAAAGTGAAGCATCACAGGGCCGCGAGGCCACATATCATATGAAAGACGACAAACGAACCACTGGCAACCTGCCGGCCGTCAGGCCGGAAACGCAGCTTGCTTTCCAGGAAGCAAGAGGCATGGTGAGGAAAGCATTCGTGACGGCCATCAAGACCAATCTCGCATTTCTTGCCTGCTCCGGCCTCTACGCCTACCGCTCGGGGCAGCGCTTCTGGGAACAGAAGGGCAGTTCGTGGTGGGCCAGGACCCGCGCCTTCTCCAAGACCGCGTACCTGGCCCTGCAGGAGGACGCCTTCGGCTCGGACATCCACATCGAAACCCTCGACCTGGACAAGGTGCTGGAAGGCAGCCGCCCCACCCTGGCCATCCCGTCCACGCCCGAAGCCGTGGACGACCTGATCCACCCGAAAAAGCCCTAGCCGCCGATGGCCGTCATGGCCCGGTCGCAGACCTGGTTGGTCTGGCGCTCCTGCAGCAGCCGGTAGCCCAGGGGCTTCTCCTGGTTGGCCCTGGCGAAGAGGTCGAGCAGTTCCTGGGTGGAGTGCTGCGGGTTGCGCAGTATGGAGCGCACGTCGTATTCCTTGTCGGAAAAGAGGCACGTCCGCAGCTTGCCGTCCGAGGTGACCCGGAAGCGGTTGCAGCTCTCGCAGAAATGGTTGCTGACGGCCGAAATGACGCCGATGCGCCCGGGCCCGCCGGCGATCCGGTACATCTTGGCCGGGCCGCTGTTGCGGGAGGCCTCGCGCACCTCGTCCAGGGGCACGAGGCCCTCTACCGCCGCGACGATGTCCTTGGCCGGCCAGTAGTTCGCACGGCTCCAGCGAGACTGGTAGCCGATGGGCATGAACTCGATGAAGCGCACGTCCACGCCGAGATCCCGCGCAAAATCCACGAATTCCGGCAACTCGTCGTCGTTGATGCCCTTCAGGGCGACGACGTTGATCTTGACCCGCATCCCCGCAGCCAGACAGGCGTCGATGCCCGCTCTGACCAACCCGTACCCGTCAACGCCGGTGATTTCCTCGAACTTCGCGCGCTGCAGGGTGTCCAGGGAGATGTTCAGGCAGGCCACGCCGGCCTCGCGGAGTTCCTGCACGCGCCCTGACAGCATGGTGCCGTTGGTGGTGATGCGCAGGTCGAGGGACGGGTATTTGGCGTGCAGGCGGGCCAGGAAGGGGATGAAGCCCTTGCGGGCGAAAGGCTCCCCTCCCGTGAGCCGGACCTTCTCGACGCCGGCGATCTTTGCCACGTCCACGAGCTCGAACATCTCCTCGAAGGTCAGGATCTGTTCGTGGGGCAGGAACACCCATTCGTCCTGCGGCCTGCAGTACAGGCAGCTCAGGTTGCAGCGGTCGGTTATGCTCAGCCGCAGGTAGCTCACCTTGCGGCCGTGGGAATCGATTAGCATGGACACCTCGCAAAGATAGTGTGGCCGCAAGACCTAAGTCTTCCCGCGGCTCATGTAAAGTCAGCTCCCCATATCGAGGCGCAGCCGCACTTCGAGGTCAGGGTCGATGACCGGCCGGATCGTGCGCAGGACCTTGTCCACGCCGACCATGCCCAGGTTCGCCCCCTTGATGGTCCGCACGTCCCGGACCAGGCACAGCAGCACGTCGCCGCGGTCGGCCATCTTCAGGTGACTGGCCAGGGCGGCCAGGGCGGCGGCCTCCTGGATGGTCCGCTCGGGGACCTCCTGGGCCGGAAAATCGCGTCTGACCACGACATGGGCTCCGGGTCCGTCCTGGGCGTGCAGCCAGTAGTCGAAGGGGCTGGCCGCCTTGGTCAGGAGCTGGTGGTTGGCCTGGGCGCTGCGGCCGCGCAGGATGAGGAAGCCGTCGGAGGAGCGGTAGGTCCCGACCTTTATGCCCCTGTATTTGGCGGGCAAAGGGCTCGGCGCGACCGGCGACAACTGTTTATCGGGCGGCGCGGCCGGCCCGATGCGGCCGGCCCTCGCGTCGTCCAGTTCCCGGCGCAGGGCCTGGA
>DPKT01000179.1 GCA_003542385.1 Desulfomicrobium sp. | reverse complement strand
CGCTCGCCCTCGGCCCGGCCCTCGACCATGCGCCCGCCCACGCAGCCAGTGCCCATCTCGAAGTCCCAGAAGCCGTAGATGGGCACCTTGGCGTAGGTCGAGAGGAAGAGGTTCTTGCCGCGGTAGTCCACGAGCACGCCTTCCTCGTTGCGCATGACGCCGTGCACGAAGATGATCTGCCCGGGGCCGAGCTGCGACAGGCGGGTGCGAAGTTCCTGGGCCGGGAGATTGTTCCAGTAGGTGAAGCGGATGCCGGGGAACTGCGCCTCCAGGGCGCGCAGGGACTGGTCCGTGAGCAGGTCGGTGATGGACTGGTCCGCGCCGATGACCACGAACTCGCGCGTTCCCGAATGCAGGCCCAGGGCCGTGCGCATGGTCTCGGCGAAGGGCGGGTTTTCGGCCAGGCCGGTGATGCGGGGCTGGCCGCGCAGCTGCTCGGGGCGGAAGTCGTTGACGCCGCAGAAGACCACGGGCGCTCCGCGGAAGATGCTGTCGCGGTATTCGAGGACGAAGTCCAGGGCGTCGTTGTCCGTGGTCACGATGAGGTTGAAGACGCTCTCGGACAGCTTGTGCCCCAGCAGGGCGGCCTGCAGGGAGAGGTAGGACGTGTCGGTGTTGCGCTTGGTGTCCAGGTACTCGACCCACAGCAGGGCCTGGGGCATTTCCGCACGGAAGGTCTCCTGGATGCCGGCGTTGAGGGTGTCGGTCCAGGACAGGCCCGGGTGGTAGGAGTGCAGCAGGAGCACGTTCTGCGACCTGGCCTGCGCGGGGGCGGCAGTCAGAAGCAGCAGCAGGGCAAGCAGGAGGGGGAGGATGACACGCGGCATGTTGCGGGTGTATGCCCAAACGGCGCGGCATTCAAGCCCGTGCGCGAACGTCCTTGACAGGCCTGGCCGTTGGGAATAACGGTCTGTGTTTCCTTGCTCGCTCGAAGTGAATGGGCGGGCTATCACCCACAAGGAGGATTCTGTAATGACCAGGTACGAGGAACTGCTCCTGCTCAGCCCGGAGCTCGGCACCGATGAGTGCCGCGAGATCATCAACAACCTGAGCGCCGTTGTCGAACGCGAGGGCGGAAGCGTCCTGAAGATCGACGACTGGGGCGTCAAGGATACTGCCTACCCGGTGCGCAAGTTCAACCGCGGCCGGTACATCCGCATGGAAATGAACATGCCCGGCAAGGCTGTGGCCGAACTGGAGCGCAACGTGCGCATCGCCGACGGCGTGTTCAAATTCATCACCGTGAAGCTCGCCGACACCCCCGTCGAGACCACCGAGGAGGCCTAAGATGTCTTTCAAGAAGAAGTTCGCACCCCGGAGAAAGTACTGCCGCTTCTGCGAGAACCCCGAGATTGCGCTCGACTACAAGCACCCCGAGATCCTGAAGGACTTCGTGACCGATCGCGGCAAGATCATCGCCAGCCGCATCACCGGATCCTGCGCCAAGCACCAGCGGGCCATCACCCGCGAGGTCAAGCGCGCACGTCAGATGGCGCTGTTGTTCTACACGGCCACCCACAGCACGGACGTGCTCAAAAAATCCAGAGTCTAGGAGAGTAGGTCATGAAGGTCATTTTGCGAGCAGACGTGGATAATCTGGGCCGCCTCGGCGACATCGTCGCCGTCAAGCCCGGTTACGGCAGAAATTACCTCTTGCCGCAGGGTCTGGCTTCCCTGGCGACTCCCGGCAACCTGAAGGTTTTCGAACAGGAGCGCCGCAAGCTGCAGGCCATGAACGACGCCATCAAGGCCGAGGCTTCCGCCCTGGCCGCCAAGATCGAGGCCGCCAAGGTGGTCATCGAAGTGCGTACGGGCGACGGCGACAAGCTTTACGGCTCCGTCACCTCCCCCCAGATTGCGGCCATCCTGGCCGAACAGGGCGTTGACGTGGATCGCCGCAAGATCCAGCTCGACGAGGGCATCCGCTCCTTGGGCGAGTACATCATCGAAGTCAAGCTGCACCCCGAAGTCGTGGCCAAGCTCACCGTGAACGTCATCAAGCACGGCAAGGTCGAGCAGATGACCGAAGCCGCGGCGGAGACAGATGCAACCGAAGAAGCCGCCGCAGAATAAGTTCGGGCAGCGCCTCGGAACGCAAATCCAACCGGAAGAGGCCTTGCAAAAGGCCTCTTCTGATTTGTTGCGCCGGATACCCCCGCACAACACCGAAGCCGAACAGGCGGTGCTGGGCGGGGTTTTTTTGCGCAACGACATCTTTCACACCCTGGTCGACGTCATCTCCGACGAGGATTTCTACTCGCCGGTTCACAAGACCATCTACCAGGCCTTCCAGGAACTCTATCGTCGCCGCGAGCCGGCCGATCTGGTCACGGTGGCGGAATACCTCAAGAGCCGAAGCCAGCTCGACGAGGTCGGCGGGACCGTCTATCTGGCATCCCTGGCCGAGTCCGTGGCCTCGGCCTCCAACGCCGTCTACCACGCCCAGATCGTGCGCGACAAGGCCGTGCGCCGGCGGCTCATCCAGACCTCCTCGGAGATTCTGACCAGCTGCTTCGAGGCCGGCGAGGAGACCGAGTCCCTCCTGGACCAGGCCGAGCAGCAGATATTCTCCATCGCCGAGTCCAAGGGCAAGCCGGCCTTCACGAGCAGCAAGGACCTGGTCCAGCGCGTCTTCGAACAGCTCGAGACGCGGGCCGGGCAGGGCGAATTGGTGACGGGCGTGCCCACGAGCTACACGGACTTCGACCACATGACCGCGGGCCTGCAGAAGTCGGACCTCATCATCCTGGCCGCCCGCCCGTCCATGGGCAAAACGGCCCTGGCCCTGAACATGGGCATGCGCGCGGCCATCCGCCACGACATCCCCGTGGCCGTCTTCTCCCTGGAAATGTCCATGGACCAGCTCATGATGCGCCTTCTGGGCTGTCACGGCCGCGTGGACTTAAGCCGCCTGCGCAGCGGCTATCTGAACGACGAGGACTGGAGCCGCCTCTACCAGGCTGCAGACGACCTGTCGCGGGCGCCCATCTACATCGACGACACGCCGGCCCTCTCGACCATGGAGATCCGGGCCCGCAGCCGCCGCCTCAAGGCAGAGAAGGGCGTGGGCCTCATCATCGTCGACTACCTCCAGCTCATGCGCTCCAGCCACAAGAGCGATTCGCGCGAGCAGGAGATCTCGGACATTTCCCGAAACCTGAAGGCCCTGGCCAAGGAACTGGAAGTACCGGTCATCGCCCTGTCGCAGCTCAACCGCAAGGTCGAGGAGCGTTCCGACAAGCGCCCCATGATCTCGGACCTGCGCGAATCCGGCGCCATCGAGCAGGACGCCGACGTCATCGTCTTCATCTACCGCGACGCGGCCTACAACAAGGCCGAGGACAACCCCAACAAGAACATCGCCGAGATCATCATCGGCAAGCAGCGCAACGGCCCCGTCGGCATGCTGCGCCTGGCTTATTTCGGCCAGTACACCGTGTTCGAAAACCTCACGGAAGTGGGACTGCCGTCCGAGGACGGCGGCGCGTACTGACCTTCTCCGCCACCCTCAACTTTTGCGGATGCCGTCATGAAAGCCTATTGTCCTGAAGAGTTTTTCTCGCGCAGCCAGCTCGACAACGTCCAGAAGACGCGCCTGACCACCACCCTCGAACGCGCGGCCCGCTCGGAGTTCTACTCCCGCCGCTTCGCCGAGGCCGGCATCGACCTGACCGCGATCACCTCCGCTGACGACATCGTCAAGCTGCCCTTCACCACCAAGGACGATCTGCGCAGCGCCTACCCCGCGCGCATGCTGACCCGTCCCGTGACGGACATGATCCGCCTGCACGCCTCCTCGGGAACCACGGGCTCGGCCACGGTCATCTACTACACGCGAAACGACGTCGATTCCTGGGCAGACCTCATGGCGCGCTGCATGCACATGATCGGCATCCGGGCCGAGGACACCTTTCAGAACATGTCGGGCTACGGCCTCTTCACCGGCGGCCTGGGCATCCACTACGGCGCCGAGCGCCTGGGCTGCCTGACCATCCCGGCCGGCGCCGGCAACTCCAAGCGCCAGCTCAAGCTTCTGGAGGACTTCCAGGTTTCGGCCATCCACATCATCCCGTCCTATGCGCTGCATCTGGGCACGGTGAAGGAGGAGCTCGGCTACGGGCCCGACCGCTTGAACGTGCGCGTGGCCCTGATCGGCGCCGAGCCGCACACCGAGGCCATCCGCCAGCGCATCGAGGAGGTCTGGGGCCTCAAGGCCTACAACTCCTACGGCCTGTCCGAGATGAACGGCCCCGGCGTGGCCTTCGAGTGCCTGGAACAGAACGGCATGCACATATGGGAGGACGCCTACCTGGCCGAGATCGTCAATCCCGACACGGGCGAGCGCCTGCCCGACGGCGAGATCGGCGAACTGGTCATCACCACCCTGTGCCGCGAGGGCATGCCGCTGATCCGTTACCGCACCAAGGACCTGACGCGCTTCCTGCCAGGCGATTGCCCCTGCGGGCGCACCCACCGGCGCCTGGACCGCATCAAGGGCCGCGCCGACGACATGATCATCCTCAAAGGCGTGAACATCTACCCCATGCAGGTCGAGCAGGTGCTCATGAGCATCCCCGAGGTGGGACAGAACTATCTCATCGTGCTGGAGCGCGAGGGGTATCTGGATCAGATGCGGGTCAAGGTGGAGGTCAAGGAGGAGTTCTTCGTCGAGGACATGCGCGAGCTGAAGGCTCTGCAGAGCCGCATCAGCGCGAAGCTGCGCGACGAAGTCCTCATCACGGCGCGCATCGACCTGGTGGAGCAGAACTCCCTGCCCAAGTCCGAGGGCAAGGCCCAGCGCGTTCTGGACCTGCGGGAATAGCCCTTCGTCGTCGACGCGACCGAATGACCGGCCCCGCCTGCGGCGCGGCCGGTCTTCCTATTCGTATTGGGTCACGGCGCAGGACATGCCTTTCTTTTCGGCTTCCATGCACTGGTTCAGGGCGTCCTCGCGGGAGCGCTCCAGGGCGAACTGGATTTCCACGCCGCTGACGAGATCCTGCTCGAAGACCTTGAGCGGCTCCTGCAGACCCAGCAGCAGGCTCGCGTGACGAATCTGCTCCGGATTCGTGAGGGGGCCGACGGTGCCGACAAAGGGGCGGAAGACCACCTGCGTGTCCTGGAGGTCGTGCTCCCTGCCGTAGTCCCTGGCCTGCTCGAAGCTCTCGAAGCGCCCGACGAACAGGGAGAAGCTTGCGGGCGTCCCGCTTTCGCGGTTCCAGAACAGGTTTTGGTCCAGGTCCTTGAAGCGTGGCAGATGCAGGAGCATGGCCTCCATGGTCGCGAAGGACCCGAGCTGGACGGAATACGGGCCGTCCTTGGTGCGTTTGCGGAAGACCGTCTTGGCCACGCTCTGCATGACGGGACCTGCGGGACGGGGCTCCATCTTGGGGACGGGCGGCGCGGGTGTCGCTTCGCGCGCCGTACCTTCGGATCTGAGGACCAGGTCCATGATGTGCAGGTCCGGCATGAGCCAGGACAGGAAGAAGACGAGCAGGCCGATGATGCCGCACATGCTCAGAGCCAGGACAAGCACGCCCCATCGCGGCATTCTGGCGCCCATGTGCTGGGTGGGCGCTGGAGCGGTGGAGGGCGTCTCCCGCGGATGGGCAGCGGCTTCCGGGGCACACTCCAGCACGTCTTCGGCGTTGCAGGCCTCTTTGGTGCTGAGCGCCCGCAGCGCGAGGGTCACGGTCAGCATGCGCAGGATGCCGATGACGCCGGCGGCCTTCTTGATCAGCGGTTCGGGGTTGGAAATGAGGTCGGCGGCCAGGCCGGCGTTTTCGAGCAGGAAGCCGATGTATTCGCGGGATTGTTCCCGGGTCAGTTTGGGCAGGGTCCAGACGGCCCCGAGCATGGAGTAGATGGCCCTGTTTTCCGGACGGGCCAGGCGGTGGACGATCTCGCCGTTGCCCACCAGGACCACCTGCAATCCGCTCTGGTGCTGCTTGGCCAGCCCGAAGAGGCTCGCCAGGAAGGCAAAGTCGCCGTCAGTGAGCAGGTGAGCGTTGTCGATGAACAGGACCAGACGTTTCTTTTCCCGCAAAAGCTTGGACAGGACCGGTTTGCTCTCTCCTTGGGGCGTCGTGTGCATCATCAGGATGTGAAAAAGCGTCTGTTCCGACGATGCGGCAAGACTCAGCGTTTCGATGTCGATGGCCGTCTTCAGTCGATCCAGGAATGCCGTCTTTCCGGACTTGGGGAACCCGATGACGCAACTTAAAGGGCGTAGGCTTTGTATCTCATTCAGGACAGAGTCGAATACGTCCTCCAGCTGTGGAGTCGTAAAGTGCAGCGTTGAGCCGGATGCAGTGTCGAAAGGGGAATCGGTCATGTGATGGATTGTTTCCGGAAATCCGATTGTTTGTCCCAATGCTGGAATTTTCTTCTATTCTGACCTCTTCAATTAGGTGTTGACGGAATTCTATGCAAGCTTTTTTTGAAATATCCCGCTATTATGCGCGCTTTGGCGGTTCGAGATGACCTTTTCTCTTCCCTTCTTCGCCTTGTCCCTGGCAATGCTCCTGTGGGGCAGTTCCTTCGTGGCCTTCAAGTATGCGGTCATGACCTTCGATCCCATCGTGGTCGTCTTCGCGCGCATGTTCGTCTCGGCGGCGCTCTTCCTGCTGGTCCTTCCCGTGTGGCGGCCGCGTTCCGTGAAGCGCGGCGACATATGGTTCATGCTCTTCATGGCCCTGTGCGAACCGTGCCTGTACTTCGTCTTCGAAGGCCAGGCCCTGACCCTGACCACGGCCTCCCAGGCCGGGATGGTTGCGGCCACGCTGCCCGTCCTGGTGGCGGTCTGCGCCGGGTTTCTGCTGGGTGAGCGCCTTTCGCGGCGCTCCTGGCTCGGCCTGCTCCTGGCGCTGGCCG
>DPKT01000155.1:4611-5219 GCA_003542385.1 Desulfomicrobium sp. | reverse complement strand
TCAATGCCTGCTCGCCCGAAGCAGTGACCAACGCCGGCTTCACCGCCGCCCTTGGCCGTGCCCTGAAGCGCCCGGCCGTCCTGCCCGTTCCGCCCTTTGCCCTGAAGCTGGTCCTGGGGGAGGCGGCGACCATGCTCCTGTCGGGGCAGCGCTGCGTCCCCGCGGCCTTGCAGGCCCTGGGCTTCGCCTTCGAGCACCCGGACCTGGACCGGGCCCTGGCGGACATCGTCCCCGCCCTGAAAAAGGCCTGACACCGCCGATTTGCCCCGCGATCCCATGCTCCTTGTATTTTGAGGCTCCCTGGCTTACCAGACAGGGAGCTTTTTTCGGCCGTCCGCACTCACCCCACAAGGAGACGCCATGGACAACGCGCCCATCTTCGACACCGCCATCCCCAGCCTGGGCCCGTGCAGGGTCGACAACCCCCTGCCCTACTGCCACCATATCGACGACTCGGCCAAGATGCGCATGTTCCTGTCCGGGGACGTCATCGAGGACGCCTCCGGCTCCGATGCGCTGTGCGAGTTCGAGGAGGCCGGCCCCAGGAGGATGATCTACTTCGACCCGCCCAAGACCAAGTGCGCCGTCGTGACCTGCGGCGGCCTTTG
>DPKT01000155.1:4430-4599 GCA_003542385.1 Desulfomicrobium sp. | reverse complement strand
AACGACGTCATCCGGGCCATCGTCATGAGCGCCCACCACAACTACCACGTGTCCGGCACCTTCGGCATACGCTACGGGCTGCAGGGCTTCATCCCCAAATTCAAGCACGACATCATGGAGCTCACGCCCGAGAGCGTGTCCGAGATCCACGAGTTCGGGGGCACGGTCC
>DPKT01000155.1:0-4391 GCA_003542385.1 Desulfomicrobium sp. | reverse complement strand
TGAACATCTCGGTCCTGTTCATGATAGGCGGCGACGGGACCATGAAGGCCGCCGACATAGTTACCCAGGAGGTGCTGCGACGCGGCCTCAAGATCGGCGTGGTCGGCATCCCCAAGACCATCGACAACGACATCAATTTCGTGACCCGTTCCTTCGGCTTCGACACGGCCGTGGAGAAGGCCACCGAGGCCATCCGCTGCGCCCACGTCGAGGCCCTGGGTTCTCCCGGCGGCATCGGCATGGTCAAGCTCATGGGCCGGGAGTCGGGCTTCATCGCGGCCCAGGCCAGCCTGGCCCTGAAGGAGGTCAACTTCGTCCTCGTGCCCGAAGCCCCCTTCGAGCTGCACGGGCCCGAAGGATTCCTGGCCCAGCTGAAACAACGCCTGGAGCAGCGGCAGCACGCCGTCATCGTCGTGGCCGAGGGCGCCGGTCAGGACCTGTGCCGCGCGGACAACGGGCAGGACCTGTCGGGCAACCCCATCCTCGGCGACATCTGCGACGTGCTGCGCAGGGAGATCAAAAAGTATTTCGGCGAACTGAACTTTCCATACACGCTCAAGTACATCGACCCGAGCTACATCATCCGTTCCATACCGGCCAACTCCAACGACCGCATCTACTGCGGCTTCCTCGGCCAGCACGCCGTGCATGCCGCCATGGCCGGCAAGACGGGCATGGTCGTGTCCAAGCTCCAGGACCGCTACATCCATCTGCCGCTGCACCTGGTCACGTCCAAGCGACGCAAGCTGAACATTTTCTCCAACTACTGGCGGTCCGTGATGGAATCGACCGGACAGCCCCAATCCATGTTCACCTGCATGAACAAGGCGGATAGGCCATGAAACGCGCCCTCATCGTTCTCGTCATCCTGGCCCTGGCCGGCGGAGCCTACTGGTTCCTGCAGAACCGCGAGCAGATCTTTCCCAAGCCCGAGGCCAAGGAAGTGGCGCCCCAGCGATGGCAGGTCAGTACGGGCAAGGCGCCCGAGCCCTCAAACACCACGGCGATGCTGCCCGTCAACGCGACCAACGCCAGCGTCGAGACGAACGCCACGTCCAACGCCACGGCCCCCGAAACACCCGTGGACGAAATCGTCCGGCACGACTTCGTCAAGGATGTCAGCGCCTACCTCGTCGCCCGCTACCTCCCGGGCGGCACCAAGAAGAATCCCGGCCCCCAGGGCCGCTTCGACCTCAACGTCAAGTCCGTGAACATCCGTTACGGCGTCGATTTCCCGGGCCTGAACGTGGACCCGGCCGACACGCTGGGCGCGCGCAAAATCATCTTCGGGCACGTGCTGCAGGGCCCGACGCTTGATTTCCTGCACGCCGCCTACACGCCCCTCTTCCTGGACAGCCTCGACGAGACGCTGCGCTCCACCACCCACACCCTGGCCTCGGGCCAGAGCGTGGCCGTGACCGAAGCGCAACGCGCGGAAATGCTGACGCTGCTGGCCTCCCGCCTGCGCACGGTGGGTCGGACCGTGTCCGTCCTGGCCAGGACGGACACGGTCAAGCCGCTTGTGGCCAAGTATCTTCAGGACATCGACAACGTCGGCCAGGCCCATCTGGCCTTCTGGAACCTGCAGGGCGACAAGGCGTCGCCCGCGGCCCGCGACGAGGCCAGCGCGCGCATCAAGACCACGATCCAGACGCGCGAGATCTCGCGTCAGCGTCTGCTGCAGGCCATCGTCAGCGCGGCCGACCCCCAGGGGCTGGACGCTTCGGAACTCATCTATCTGGCGCAATGGATATACCGCCGCGGCGAAGAAAACCCCCAATGGGTCGGGGCCACGGGCAAGGCGGGAGAACTGCTGGCCAGGGTCGCGGAAGCCGTGGAGGAACGCTCGCGGCAGCCATGGCCGGAAAGCGGCGGAAACGCCACGTCGGGCGATCCCGCCGAGGCGGGGCAGTAGTCAGGACAGGAAGGACTTTTCGAGCCGGCACGTCTGGACGACGTCACCGCCGGCTTCGTGCAGGACGAACTCTATGGAACCCCGGGCACCCAGCCGGGGTTCGCATTTTTCGTTGTTCCAGAGCGTCAGCCAGCCGGGCCCCCATTCAGAATAGGGGAAGGACAGGGTCCCGACGCGGTAGAGTTCTGGCACTGTCCAGCCGGCTTCTGCCAGCTGAGCGGCATGGGCCCGGAACCAGGCCAGGGACCGCGCATGGGCTCGTCCCTGTTCCTTGGAAATTTTTCCGCATTTCAGCAGTTCCGCGCTGCTCTCGAGTTCCTGTTCGAATGTCGGCATGATCCTTCCTGCGTGTGTCATGGTCGCGAGACGGGGCGGGTGTACTGCACGCCGATACCAAACCGCGTCTTGTCGGTGCACCCCAGATCCCTGGTCCAGCGCACGCGGCCCTGGAAGCTCCGGTGTGCGGCCAGCCCCGATTTTTCGGGGTGAAGGTTCAGGAGCTGAAGGTATATGATCTCGCCCGTACGCAGCGGAGAGCGGGTTTCCATGCACAGGCCGCCCTCGCCCAGGTCGATGAGTCTCGCGTCGAGGTACTCGTCGCTGTCAAGCCGGCTGTACCTGACGCTGTTTTCCTTGCGCTGGCGCGTGAAGGCGCGCCTGTTCTGCGAACCGTTCGCCATATTTGCCTCCCTATCCCGCCATGGCGGAAACTCTTTTCATCCTATAGTCCTTTGCGGAGAAATGAAAAGAGGCCTCAGGCAAGCTGGTCGAGCCCCTCGGGGGTGCACAGGAGAAACCCCTCTTCCGCCAGCCTCCCGGCCAGCATGCCGTGCCCCTCGATGCGCACTCCGGAAAACGTGCCGTCGTAGATCACGCCGATGCCACAGCTGGGCGAACGCGGCTGCAGCACCGCAGCTCGGGCGCCGGTCAGGGAGGCGATGCGCAGGACCTGCTCGACGCCGCGCGTGAAGGCCTCGGTCACGTCCGCTCCGCTGCGGGTCAGGGCCTTGTCCCCGCTCAACTCCACGGCATCCCGGGGGGTGGGCAGCCCGCCGAGCTGTTCGGGACAGACGGGGATGAGCGTGAAACGCGAAGCCAGGTCCGCGACGCGCCCGTCGGTCTCCATGCGCCCGTCGTAGCGGCAGAACACGCCAAGCAAACAGGCGCTGACCAGCAACGGTTGCCGTCCTCTTCCCTGGAAATCGTCCCTTGTCATCCAGCCCTCCATCCTGTAGCCGTTGAACTCGCAATCATCAAAAAATCGTGACATTCCGGAGGCTTCATGTCCATTCTCCAGTCCGCCCTCGACCGCATCAGCACCCTCGACCCGACATATTTCGATCAGGCCCAGTCCCATCTCGACTCGCAGACCAAGCCCAAAGGGAGCCTCGGCACCCTGGAACGCGTCGCCTGCCGTCTGGTGGCCCTGGCCGGTGGCGAAGCGCCGCACGTGGACCCCGCCCGCGTCTACACCTGCGCCGGCGACCACGGTGTGGCGGCACAGGGCGTGAGCCTCTTTCCGCAGGACGTGACGCGGCAGATGGTCGAAAACTTCGTGCGTGAAGGCGCGGCCATCAACGTCCTGACCCGCACGACAGGCGTGGACCTCAAGGTCGTGGACGCCGGCTGCCTGGGCGGCCCCTTCCCCGAACACCCGGCCCTGGTGCAGTGCAAGGTCGCCCCCGGCACCCGCGATTTCACGACAGGCCCGGCCATGACGCGCCAGGAGTGCCTGACCGCCCTGGAAAACGGGGTGCGCCTGGCACGCACCGCCCGGGAAGACGGCATGAAAACCCTGTGCACGGGCGAGATGGGCATCGCCAACACCACGCCAGCCACGGCCCTGTTCTGCGCCTACCTGGGCCTGGAACCCGAAGCCATCACCGGCCCCGGCACCGGCCTGAACGCCGAAGGAATCCGCCACAAGATCCGCGTCATCGAACGGGCTCTGGCCCTGCACGCGCCGGTCGTGGCCACGGGCGACCCCATCGACATCCTGGCCTGCCTGGGCGGCTTCGAGATCGCCACCCTGGCCGGTATGATCCTTGGCGGGGCGAGCCTGGGCATGGCGCTGGTCATCGACGGATTCATCTCGTCCAGCGCCTTCGCCGCGGCCAGGGCCATCCACCCCGCCGTGGCCGAGTACGCATTCTTCGCCCACGCCTCGGCCGAACCGGGCTTCGCCGCAGTCATGGACGGCCTTGGAGCCGCCCCGCTGCTCAACCTGGGCATGCGCCTGGGAGAGGGCACGGGCGCGGCCATGGCCGTCTTCATCCTGCGCTGTGCGGCCAACATCTACAACGAGATGGCCACATTCTCCTCGGCCGGCGTGGATTCCGGAAATTGAAAAAGGGCGGGCGGAAAACCGCCTGCCCTTTCACGTCGAAAGCATTCCCGCTCAGACGGCCGCGCCGCTCTTGTACACCGCGTCCAGGATTTCCTGCCCACCGCGCTCCAGGACCGCCCGGGCCACTCC
>DPKT01000321.1 GCA_003542385.1 Desulfomicrobium sp. | reverse complement strand
ACACGCCGCAGGCCGCGGCCATGGCCGCGGTCACGGAACGGTCGGCGCCGAGGCGCTTGCCGAGCCACAGGACGAAGATGGCGGTGCCGAACACGAAGGCCACGATCAGGGCGATGGCCACGCCGCCGACCTTCAGCAGCTTGTCGAAGGTGTAGAGCGAGCCCAGCATGATGACGCCCGTCTTGATGAAGAGGCGCGTCGTGCGGAAGCCCTCTTCGGCCCAGCCCGGGATGGTGCCACCGAAGAGCACGTTACGGTAGAGCATGCCCGTGATGATCGAGAGGAGGATGTAGTTGAGGCTCAGGACCTGCACCAGCCAGCCCTTGGTCCCGAACACGACGGCTTCCTTCATCCACGGCTCCACGTAGACGCGCAGCACGTAGAGCGTACCGATCATGACCGCCAGTCCAGGCAGTATGGCCATAATTTTTCCAAAAAATCCTTTGTCTTCCATGAATTCCTTGCTCCTTGGGTTGTTTCTTTCCGCCCTGCCGGATTCAGGCGGCGCCAATTGTCCCGACGCCGTGAGCAATTGTTGAACCATTTTGTCCGGATAAAAAAATACCGTTATTTCGAAATGTTGAATATGCGTCGGGAGTGCCTGCCTGCTAATTCGAGTTGGCAGGCTGCGGTGAAGGGAACGCAACCCGTTGCCAAGGGGGTTGCGCCTCACTAGAGAACGCCGACGAACCCCGGAGACACCGTGCTGCCCAAACCGCATTCCCTGCAAACCCGCTTCCTCATCGGCCTGCTGATCATGATGGCCTGCGTCGGCGGCCTTTCGGCCTTTTCCCTCGACAACCATCTTCGCCAGCTCATGGAGAACGAGGCCCGGGACCGCGCCTCCCTGATCATTGCCCAGGCCGAGGCCGTGCAGAGTTACGTCCGCCGCACCCTGCGGCCGGCCATGTTCGACGTGCTGCCGGACGACATGTTCGTCATCCAGGCCATGTCCTCGTCCTATGTCACCCGCGCGGTCATGAGCGACGAGAACATGAGCAACGACCGTTTCATCTACCGGCGCGTGGCCGAAGGGGCGCGCAACCCGGACTTCGAGGCCGCCGACCTGGAGAAGGGGCTGGTGCGGCGCTTTCGGGAAGACAAAAAACTCAGCCGGATCGAGGAGATCGCGCAGTATCACGGTCAGGACCGGTTCATCACCGCAAAGCCGGTCTTTTTCGAGGACGCCTGTCTGCGCTGCCACGGCGATCCCGACCAGGCCCCCAAGTCCCTTCTGAATCTCTACGGCCGCGAGCGCGGCTTCTGGCGCCAGACGGGCGAGCTCGCCGGCATCACCCTGGTCGCCCTGCCGCTGGACCATGCCGTGGGCGGGGTGCGCGAGGCGGTGACATCCTTCGCGGTGCTGTTCGGTTGCGGCATGCTGCTGCTGTTCCTGGTCATCCAGATCTTCTTCAACCGGCTCGTGGTCCACAACCTGCGCCGCATGGGCGCCCTCATGCAGCGCCAGTTCTCGGGCGACGCAGATGCCGAGCTCTTCGACACGCTGCACAGGTACGACGCGATCGAGGACCTCATGGCCGGCCTCGAATCCGTGGCCGGCCATCTGCGCTCGGCCCGCGAACAGCTGCGGCGTTATGCCGCCAACCTGGAAAACATGGTCGGGGAAAGAACGTCGGAGCTGGCCACGGAGGCCACGGCCCGCAGGGCCGACGTGGAGCTTTTCGTGGCCCTGCTCGACAGCCTGAACCGCCATGCCGGCAAGTCCGAGCTGCTGTCCGCTTCCCTGGAGCTGGTGGCCAGGCGGTTCGGCGCGGAACGGGCCGCCTACTCCTGCGTGCTGTCCAATTCCGAGCACCACGCCTGGCCCAAGGGCGCAAGCCTCCCCCCACTGCCCGCGGACTGGCAGGCGCTGGTCACGGAGCAGACCACGCGCCTCGGCGGAGACGCCTGGCATATCCCGGTCCAGACCAGCGAGACCACGCGCGGTCTGCTCAGTCTGTACTGGAGCGGTTCGTCGTCGGATGGACCGCGCCCGACGGGCCCCCGGACCGTCGAACTGGCCCAGGCCGTGGGACGACAGCTCGGCGTGGCCATGGACAACATCGACGCCATGGACAACCTGCTGCGCCAGAACGCCCTGCTCGACTCCGTCTTCGAGAGCATCTCCGACCCGCTCATGCTGCTGGACGCCGAAGGATGGCCGGTACTGACCAACCCCACGGCTGCGCGGCTCCTGCAGTCCCCCGAGGCGGAGCTGGTACGGCGCTGCCTGAAGGATCTGGCCACTTCCCTGCCGATGGAAGGAGAAACCGAAATCCGGGAGTTGGCTCTGCCCGACGGCCGCTCCTTCTCGATGCATTCCTATGCCATCACCGGCAGGCTCGAGCGCCGCGGTCAGGTCATCTACCTGCGCGAGACCACCGAGGAGCGGCGCATGCTCGAGCGAGCCCAGCAGCAGGAGAAGCTGGCCGCCGTGGGCAAGCTGGCCGCCGGCGTGGCGCACGAGATCAACAACCCCCTGGGCGTGATCCTCTGCCACGCCGAGCTGCTGCGCGACGAGGCGGACGGGCAGGCAAAAGCCGACCTGGACATGATCATCAAGCACACGGAGCTGGCCCAGAAAGTGCTGCGGGACATGCTCGACTTCTCCCGCGCCAAGCCCGTGCGCACAGGCGTCTGCGACATCAACGACGCCGTCTTGGGGCTGGCCGACGTCTTTCGGCCGCGGCTCAAGTCCCAGCGGGTTGCCCTGGACATCTTCCCGTCAGCCGCGCCGCTGCCCATCCGCGGAGACCGGGACGTGGTTGAACAGATTCTGACCAACATCCTGATCAACGCCCTGGATGCCCTGGAGGGAGCCTATGGCGAGGCGGGCGGCGGGAACATCGCCATTGCCACGTCGCTAGGGGCGGACGAGGTCCGGGTCAGGATCGCGGACACGGGTCCGGGCATCCCCGAAGATCACCTCAAGCGCGTCTTCGACCCCTTCTTCACCACCAAGGAAGTGGGTCGCGGCACGGGACTGGGACTGTCCGTGGCCTTCGGGCTGGCGCAGGACCTGGGCGGGCGTATCGAAGTCGGCAACGCCGCGGACGCCGAGGGTGGAGCCGAATTCCAGCTGTTCTTCCCGGTTCTGGACAGCGCAAGCGAGGAGAAATGATGAACGAGAGGATGCTGATCGTCGACGATGAACCTGATTTCGCCGCCGGTCTGGTGCGTTTGCTGCGGACGGGGTTTCCGGATCTGGAAGTGGAGGTCTGCACGTCCCCGCGGGAGGCTCTGGGCGCGCTGGAGCGGCTGGAGCCGTCGGTGCTGCTGACGGATCTGCGCATGCCGGAAATGGATGGATTGGAACTGATGCAGCACGCCCTGGGCCGGGACCCGAACCTGACCGTCGTGCTGCTCACGGCCCACGGCAGCATCGAGACGGCCGTGTCGGCCCTCAAGGGCGGGGCCTACGATTTCCTGACCAAGCCCATCAAGCGCGACGACCTGCAGCGCTGCGTGTCGCGCTGCCTGGAGCGCTCCCGCCTCATGCACGAGAACTCCCGGCTGCGCTCCCTCATGTCGAGGTCGGAGCTGCAGCGGACCCTCATCGGGGACACGCCCAGCATGCGCCGCCTCAAGGACACCATCGCGGCCGTGGCCGCCTCGGACTACACGGTGCTTGTCCGCGGCGAGTCGGGCACGGGCAAGGAACTGGTGGCGTCCTCGATCCACGCCCTCTCGGACCGCGCCAAACGGCCCCTCGTGACCGTCAACTGCCCGGCCATCCCGGACCAGCTCCTCGAAAGCGAGCTGTTCGGCCACGTCAAGGGCGCGTTCACGGGCGCCGAAAAGGCCCACAAGGGCATGTTCCAGACCGCCGCCGGGGGCACCATCGTCCTGGACGAGATCGGTGACATCTCCATGAACATCCAGACCAAGCTCCTGCGCGTCCTGCAGGACCGTCTGGTCCGGCCCGTGGGCGGGACCGCCTCGCAGAAGGTTGACGCCCGCATCGTCGCGTCCACCAACCGTCCCCTGGAGCAGAAGATCAGAAGCGGGGAATTCCGCGAGGACCTCTTCTACCGCCTGAACGTCCTGACCATCGTCACTCCGCCCCTGCGCGAGCGCGTCGATGACATCCCCCTGCTGGCCGACCATTTCCTGGGCGTCTGCTGCGAGGAGATGCGGCTGCCCCAGAAACGCCTCAGCCCCGAGGCCACCGTCTGCCTGTGCAGCAGGCCCTGGCCGGGGAACGTGCGCGAGCTGCAGAACTTCATTCGCCGTCTCGCGGTGTTCTGTCCCGGGGAGCTGGTCGAGCCCTACCACCTTCGTTTCGTGGAGGGCCAAACCGAATGCGCCACCTGCGCGGACGAAGCTCCACTGGCTCCCTACAAGGACGCCAAGAGCCTCATTCTGGATGATTTCACCCGCCGTTACGTGGAACGCCTGCTGGAAAGCACCCGCGGCAACATCTCCGAGGCCGCGAGGCTTTCGGGCCTGGAAAGGGTGTCGCTGCAGAAGATTCTGCGCCGCCTGGGCATAGGGCCGGCGGACGGGCGCTAGGCGCCGTCAGTCCAGGAGTGCCAGCAGTTCCAGCGGATGGGCGATGAGCGCCGCGGCTCCGGCCGCGGTCAGCTCTCCGGCGGGCCGGAAACCCCAAGTCACCCCCACGGGGTACATGCCGGCGCCGACGGCCGTGCGCATGTCCACGTCCGTGTCGCCGAGGTAGAGAATCTCCTCCGGGGCCACGCCCAGGTGCCGGATGACCTGCCGCGGGCCGGCCGGGTCCGGCTTGACCGGGACGCCCGGCATCTGGCCCAGGGTCAGGGCGAAGTCCCAGGCCGGAAGGAAAGCCTTCATGCACAGCTCGGCAAACTCCTGGGGCTTGTTGGTCAGCACGGCCATGGGGATGTTCCTGGCCGTCAGGGCGTCGAGCAGTTCGGCCACGCCGTCGTAAAGACGGGTTTTGACCTTCCAGTTCGCCTCGTATTCCTTCAGGAAACCCTGCAGACACTCCGCGGCCAGGTCCTGCCGATCGGCGGGCAGCGTGCGCAGGACGAGGTTCCTGGCCCCGCTCCCGACGAAGAATCGGTAGGCGTCCACGGGGTGGACGGGCAGCCCCCTGGCCTCCAGGACGCGGTTCATGGCGTCCGCCAGATCCTCCAGGGTATCGAGCAGGGTTCCGTCCATATCAAAAACGACAGCTTTGTATTTCACCGGCCGATCCTTGTTTTCATGTGTTCTTCGAGTTCCCGTCGAGCGCCGTGCGGTTGCGGGCCGGGAGCGGGCTTCGCCCGTATTTCCCGGATAACGAGGTGCCGCTCCCCCGCTCGGGGTTCGATGACCGTTACGATCCGGGCAATATATTAGACAAGGTTAATTTTCTCTTGACGAGAATGGTTACTATTAATAAAAGGTCTCCATCACACATTCACATCACTCTCGCACATTCACAAGGAGCATGACCATGAGCGTACTCGTAACCAAAACCGCCCCCGACTTCACCGCCCTGTCCGTCACTCCCGGCGGCAGCATCGACGATTTCACCCTTTCTTCCCTGCGCGGGAAATATGTCGTCCTCTTCTTCTGGCCCCTGGACTTCACCTTCGTCTGCCCGACGGAGATCATCGCCCACGACAAGCGCCTCAAGGAGTTCAGCGAGCGTGGCGTGGAACTCGTCGGCGTGTCCATTGACTCCCAGTTCACCCACTTCGCCTGGCGCAACACCCCCGTCGAACAGGGCGGCATCGGCCCCATCGGCTTCCGCATGGTCGCCGACGTCAAGCACGAGATCGCCAAGGCCTACGGCATCGAGCACCCCGAGGCCGGCGTGGCCCTGCGCGCGTCCTTCCTCATCGACCGCGACGGCGTGGTCCAGCACCAGCAGGTCAACAACCTGCCCCTGGGCCGCAATGTCGACGAGATGATCCGCCTCGTGGACGCCCTGCAGTTCACGGAGAAATACGGCGAGGTCTGCCCGGCCGGCTGGCAGAAGGGCGACACGGGCATGAAGCCCGACGCGGGCGGCGTGGCCGACTACCTCGCGAAGAACGTCGAAAAACTCTAGTCCTCTCCCTCCTCGGGCGGCCGGTCTGACAGGAACCGGCCGTCCGTCCCTCCTGATTTCTTGCCAAACCTCCCGAGCGGCTTATGGTTAACAGACCGCACCAACAGCTTCCGGGAGGTACGACATGAGCACGCCCCGCACGGCATTTCTTCCCGCCCTTCTTTTCCTCGTTCTTGCCTGCGCCGTGCCCGATGCGCCCGCGCAGGACTTCTCCTCCAGGCACCACCGCTTTCGCGTCACGGTCGTGGCCGACGGCCTGGCCCACCCCTGGGCCCTGGCCTTCCTGCCGGACGGCGACGTCCTCGTCAGCGAACGCGAGGGGCGGCTGCGGGGCATCCGAGGCGGCCGTCTGCTGCCCG
>DPKT01000084.1 GCA_003542385.1 Desulfomicrobium sp. | reverse complement strand
CGACTCCCTCGACGGAACCATCGCCGCCTTCGCCGCCCGGGGAAAACCCGTCGTCTTTTTCGGCACGACCATCGCCTTCGCCGCCTGCCTGCTCCATCTGGAGAGACTCTGTTTCGAGGCCGAATAGGAGTCTGTCGGACTTCTACGGGGAAAAAGTTGCTCTGGCCTGACCCATAAGACCAAGGACTTGCCTGCAAGAACAAAAAATTCCTTTCAGATAACACAAAAGGGCGTCGATCAACTATCGTCAAGCCAAGCCCGGCAGATTCACCGGCACGAATAAACCCTATCCGCCTCCCGTAGATTTGCAACTTTGTTGCAAAATCTATTTTCGTCGCAAAAGCTTTTGTTCACTTTTGTTTCTTGCTTCCGGCTCCTCGGGATGTTACGGTAATATTCAATCAAATAGAGCCTCCGAGCCTTCAGTGCCTAAAGCCTTCGACTGCTTCTCCGAAAGGCCAGGGACCGTCGGCCGATGGGTGTCCCGCGGAAACGGGGACGCCTCCCGCGTTCGGAAAGGAGGAACGACCGAAAAGTCTTTCGGCTGTTCTTGGCTGCTTCCTGTGCGGGGAGCGGCCTTTTTTGCGCCTCTCTCCGAGAGTTTCGCTATTTCAGGGGGGCTCCCCTCAGGGGAGCGAGGAACCGTCCCGCAGGGGACGAAAGAGGCACGAGGAGGGACGATATGAAACAGTACTTCCGCAAGAGCATCATGGTCAACGGCTGTCCCCATTCGGTCGTCGCCGATCCCGAGACGACGCTGGCCGACGTGATCCGCAGGCAGCTCGGCCTGACGGGCACCAAGGTCGGCTGCGGCGTGGGCCAGTGCGGCGCCTGCAACGTCCTCATGGACGGCAAGCTGGTCCGCTCCTGCATCGTCAAGTGGTCCAAGGTTTCCGAGGGAGCCTCGATCCTCACCATCGAGGGGATGGGCGCTCCCGGCCGTCTCCACGCCCTCCAGTGGGCCTTCATCAAGACCGGCGCCATTCAGTGCGGCTTCTGCACGCCGGGCTTCATCGTCAGCGCCAAAGGCCTCCTCGACGAAAACCACAACCCCACCCGGGAAGACGTCCGCGACTGGTTCCAGAAGCACCGCAACGCCTGCCGCTGCACCGGCTACAAGCAGCTCACCGACGCGGTCATGGACGCGGCCAAGGTCCTGCGCGGCGAGATGCGCGCGGCCGACCTGCGCTACAAGCTGCCCGCCGACGGCAAGGTCTGGGGCACCAACCTGCCGCGGCCCAGCGCCGTGGCCAAGGTCACCGGCACCTGCGACTACGGCGCGGACCTGGGGCTCAAGATGCCCGAGGGCACGCTGCACCTGGCCCTGGTCCAGGCCAAGGTCTCCCACGCCAACATCAAGGGCATCGACACCTCCGCGGCCGAGAAGATGCCCGGCGTGTTCAAGGTCGTGACCCACAAGGACGTCAAGGGCAAGAACCGGATCACCGGCCTGATCACCTTCCCGACCAACAAGGGCGACGGCTGGGACCGGCCCATCCTCTGTGACGAGAAGGTCTTCCAGTTCGGCGACGCCATCGCCATCGTCTGCGCGGACACCGAGAAGCAGGCCAAGGCCGCGGCCGAGAAGGTCAAGGTGGACCTGGAGCCGCTGCCCGAGTACATGAGCGCGCCCGCGGCCATGGCCCAGGACGCCCTCGAGATCCATCCCGGCACGCCCAACATCTACTACATCCAGAAGATCGCCAAGGGCGGCGAGACCAAGCCGGTGTTCGACAAGGCCGCCGTGGTGGTGGAGGACGACTTCTACGTCGGCCGCCAGCCGCACATGCCCATCGAGCCGGACGTCGGCTGCGCCTACATGAACGAGCAGGGCCAGCTGGTCATCCACTCCAAGTCCATCGGCCTGCACCTGCACCTGTACATGATCGCCCCGGGCATCGGCCTGGAGGCCGACAAGATCGTCATGGTCCAGAACCCGGCCGGCGGCACCTTCGGCTACAAGTTCAGCCCGACCATGGAGGCCCTGGTGGGCGTGGCCGCCCTGGCCACCGGACGCCCGGTGTTCCTGAACTACTCCTGGTACCAGCAGCAGACCTACACGGGCAAGCGTTCGCCGTTCTTCATCAACCTGCGCTTCGCCGCGGACAAGAGCGGCAAGCTCCTGGCCATGGAGAGCGACTGGAGCGTGGACCACGGCCCGTACTCCGAGTTCGGCGACCTGCTCACCCTGCGCGGGGCCCAGTTCATCGGCTCGGGCTACGACATCGCCAGCATCCGCGGCGAGGGCCGCACGGTCTGCACGAACCACGCCTGGGGCTCGGCCTTCCGGGCCTACGGTTCGCCCCAGAGCGAGTTCGCCTCCGAGGTGCTCATGGACGAGCTGGCCGAGAAGCTCGGCATGGACCCCTTGGAGCTGCGCGCCAAGAACTGCTACCGCAAGGGCTCGACCACGCCCACGGGCCAGGACCCCGAGGTCTACAGCCTGCCCGAGATGCTGGACCTCCTGCGGCCCAAGTACCAGGCCGCCCTGGAGAAGGCCAAGAAGAACTCCACGGCCGAGATCAAGCGCGGCGTGGGCATCTCCCTTGGCGTCTACGGCTCGGGCCTGGACGGTCCGGACTCCTCCGAGGCCTGGGTCGAACTCAACGCCGACGGCGGCGTGACCGTGTACTCCTGCTGGGAGGACCACGGCCAGGGCGCGGACTCCGGGGCCCAGTGCACGGCCCACGAGGGCCTTCTGCCGCTGGGCATCCCGCCCGAGAAGATCCGCCTGGTCATGAATGACACCAGCAAGGCCCCCAACAGCGGCCCGGCCGGCGGCAGCCGCTCCCAGGTCATGACCGGCAACGCCATCCGCGTGGGTTGCGAGCTTTTGGTCAAGGCCATGCAAAAGCCCGGTGGCGGGTATCGCACCTATGACGAGATGGTGGCCGAGAAGCTGCCCCTTCGCTACAGCGGCAAGTGGACCGCCCCGGCCTCCAACTGCGACGAGAACGGCCAGGGAAGCCCGTTTTGCTGCTACATGTACGGCGTGTTCATGGCCGAGGTGGCCGTGGACGTGGCCACGGGCAAGACCGCGGTGGAAAAGATGACCCTGGTGGCCGACCTGGGCAGCCTGTGCAACAAGCTCGTGGTGGACGGCCAGATGTACGGCGGCCTGGCCCAGGGCATCGGCCTGGCGCTTTCCGAGGACTACGAGGACATAAAGAAGCATTCCAATCTGGTCGGGGCCGGATTCCCGTTCATCAAGCAGATCCCCGACGACATGGAACTGGTCTATGTGGAGTCCAGGCGGCCCGACGGTCCCTTCGGGGCCTCGGGATCGGGCGAACTGCCCCTGACCTGCCCCCACGCGGCCATCTCCAACGCCATCCACAACGCCTGCGGCGTGCGCATCACCAGGCTGCCGGCCCTGCCGGAAAAGGTCCTGGCGGGACTGAAGGCCTTGGGATAGTCTTCGGGCATGGCGCCTCCACCGTCCGGACCCGGACGGTGTGAACGGACGAGACAACGGGCCATTGGCCCACACGGCGAACGGGCGGGCGCGACATGGCGTCCGCCCGTTCGTTCCCCGAGGCCCCGATATGGAGCAAAGCGAACTTCGCGACTGGGAGGCCCGCTGCATCCAGGAGGAACCGCCCGCCTGCCGGGCGGCCTGCCCCCTGCATGTGGACGTGCGGGCCTTCATGGAGGCCATGGCCTCCGGAAAGACCGTGGCCGCG
>DPKT01000346.1 GCA_003542385.1 Desulfomicrobium sp. | reverse complement strand
TCATCCTGGTCGGCGAAATCCGCGATCGCGAGACCATCACCATCGCCCTGGAGGCGGCCGAGACGGGCCACCTGGTGCTCGGCACCCTGCACACCTCGGACACGGGCCAGACCATCAACCGCATCATCGGCATGTTCGAGCTGGCCGAGGAGCGCCTCATCCGCTCGCGCCTCATGGAGAGCCTCAAGTACGTAGTGTCCCAGCGCCTCCTGCCGCGCATCGGCGGCGGTCGTGTGCCGGCCTTCGAGATCCTCAAGTCCAACCTGCGGGTCAAGGAGTGCATCCTGAACGGCGAGAGCGAGGACAAGACCTTCTACGGCATCGTCGAGTCCGGCGACGCCTACGGCATGGTCACCTTCGACAAGTACCTGGCCAACCTCTTCTACGAGAACATCATCACCGAGGACTCGGCCATGACCTACGCCTCGGACAAGTCGCGGCTGGCCCAGATGCTCGACAAGATCAAGACGGCGCGCGGCGAGAAGGTCACGGACATCGAGGGCCTGGAGCTCGACCACGAATACGAACGCAAGACGTCCCTTTTCTAGGGGGGTGGGAACCATGGAGATCAGCTGCACATCCTGTAATTCGACGTTCGTCATCCCCGACGACCGCATCCCCGAGACCCGGAAGTTCAAGCTCAACTGTCCCAAGTGCCGCGAGCCCATCCTCGTGGACCAGGACGCCATGGAAGAGAAGGTCGTCGCCCCTGAGCACTTTCCCCATGACGCCGTTGTGGCCTTCGTCTTCGTCAAGAACCAGGACCTGGCCGGTCGCATCGGCCAGTTTCTCAAGGGACGCGGCATCTTCGTCTCCGAGGCCCGGTTCATCCATGAAGCCGTGGACAAGGTCCGCATCAACTACTACAATATTCTGATTCTCGAAGAGTCCGAGGAAAGCAAGTCCATCCTGGCCATCGTCAGGAAATGGAACGGTATCAGGCGCCGGGAGGTCAACATCGTCCTCGTCGGGGCCAAATGCCAGAGCATGCACCCCAACGAGGCCTTCCTGCGCGGCGTGAACACGGTCATCGGCACGGCCGACGGCGAGCGGATCGAAAACTTCCTCGATCTGGCCCTGGGCGAATACGACAACTACATCGAACCATGGACCGAGGCGGGCAGGAAGCTTCGCCAGAAAGGTTAGGACATGATCCGGGACAAGAGCAAGATACTCCTTTTCGCCCTGTGCTTGGTCAACATCTTCATGGTGTTCAAGATCTTCGACGAGGAGAGCGGAATCCCCGCCTACAAGGACCTGCGCCTCAAGATCGAGGGCGTGCAGGCCTCCATTGACGACATCGACGCCCAGAACCGCCAGCTGAGTTCCGAAATCCGGGTGCTCAAGCGGGACGAGAAGTATGTCCAGCGCCTCATCAAGAGGGAGCTGTGCTATGTCGCCGACAACGAAATCATGTACATCGTGAAATGAATATGAACGACACCCTCGCCCTTTTCGACGAGCTCCTGGAACATGACTCCGGGTCCAAAATATTCTTCCCCCTGGCCCGCCTGTACCGCAAGCAGGGCCATACCCGGCGCGCCATCGAGATTGTGCAGCGCGGCGTCGAGCACCATCCCGACTACCTCGAAGCCCAGCTCTATCTCATCGACCTGCTCTGCGAGGAAGGGGAGGAGGGAGCCGCCGTCGGCAGAGCTCAGACCATCCTCGCCAAGCTGCTGTCCTACGAGAAGTTCTGGCTGCGGCTGCGAGAGCATTTTCTCAAGTCGGGGCAGACGGACCTCGCCATGGCCGCCTTCGTCCTGGAGCGCAACTCCCACGGTGAAAGCGTGGATCTGGCCAAGCTTCTGACCTGCGGCATCGGCCACTATTCCGAAGTCCTGGCCGCAAGCGACGTTCCGGTGGAGCCCGAGAAGGATCTCGACGCCGAGGAGGTCGCCCAGTTCTGCATCAATTCCGGCATCAAGACCAAGACAATGGCCAAGCTCCTCTCTGCCCAGGGCGAGTACGAACAGGCCATCAAAATCTACGACGACCTGCTGGAGGCCGCTTCCACGGACGCGGAGCGCGCCGAGCTCGGCGCCCTGCGCGACAAGGCCTACGCGGAGCTCGGCAGCGTCCCGGACCCCGAGGCCGAGAAGCACAACAAGCTCTTCCTTGTCCTCAACTCCCTGGCGGACCGGCTTGAGCAGAAGTTCGCCCCCGACGCCGTCGGGAACGGGTAGGCAGGTTGCCCCTTGATTCTTTTCCGGCCGGACTATAGGTCCTGTCTGGGCCCTGTGCATGGCCTCCGATCGCTGGTCGTGTCCGTTCAATCCCAATCGATTTCGAGAGAATCCATGAAAAAACAGCTTGTTCTTTGCGGTCTTCTTTTTCTTGTGGCCTGCACCCCGGTGAAGACGACGAGGGAGTATTACGAAGACTACGTCAATCCCAAACCAAGCATCGATTACGAGCAGACGGTCACGACGGATCTGCCGTCCGAGTTCCTTGACGACTACTACACCATCGACAGCAAGATCGTCCGTCTCGTCGACCAGATCGAGCTCATGGATTTCCAGCTCGACCCTGCCTGGATCGAGCAGCAGAAGGCCGTGCAGCCCTGGATCAGGCATATGGCCGTTCTGGACGGCGAACAGCTCTTCCTGGCCGGCGACGACACCCTCGGGTTCGACCCGCAGCTGCGCGAGAGTGTCGTGGAGCTTGGCAAGGAGCCCAAGCGGCGTCTCATCCACAACGCCGACCGGGTCATCCTCGTCCACGTGGGCGCCGTCGGCAACGACAGCCTGCGCACGACCCTGGTCGAGGTGGATATGGATCTCCTGACGGCCGAGATCCGCGAACGCAAGACCTCGCTCTTCACCGGCGACAAGGTCTACGGTCAGGCCTCGGGACTGCCCGCCGAAGCCCTGCTGCCCATCACCAAGTCTTCCCGCTATTCGGGCAGCCGCGACGCGGGTGATGTGGACGTGTACTGGGTTCGGAGCATGGCCTCCGACAATCTCATTTACATCTATCCTAACTGAGGCATCGCTATGCGCCAGGTAACGGTTGTCGAGCACCTGCTGCTCAGCCAGAAGGAGAGGCCCATGGCCTCGGGCCGGTTCACCCGGCTCCTTACGGAACTCATCCTGTCGGCCAAGATCATCGACCGCGAGGTCTCCAAGGCCGGCCTGCTCGACGTTCTCGGGGCCACGGGCGAAGTCAACGTCCAGGGCGAGATCGTGCAGAAGCTCGACGACTTCGCCAACCAGGTCATCATCCGCCGCATGGAGCGGGCCGGGGTGCTCTGCGCCATGGTCTCCGAGGAGAACGCCGATTTCATCGAGATTCCCCGGCAGTTCCCCGTGGGCGACTACATCCTGATCTTCGACCCCCTGGACGGTTCGGCCAACATCGACGCCAACGTGAGCATCGGCACCATCTTCAGCATCTACCGCCGCACGTCCTACACCCAGCAGGCCGTGACCCTGGACGAGATTCTGCAGAAGGGCGCCATGCAGGTTGCCGCCGGGTACATGATCTACGGCTCCTCGACCATGATGGTCTACACGGCCGGCAACGGCGTGCACGGCTTCACCCTGGACCCGAGCGTGGGCGAGTTCCTGCTGTCCCACCCGAATATCCAGATCCCGGAGCAGGGGCGCATCTATTCCGTCAACGAGGGATACTGGTCCTATTGGGACGAGCCCACTCGGCGCATCGTCAACCACTTCAAGTCCGACGAGAACGCCCTCGGGCGCCCTTACAGCCTGCGCTACATCGGCTCCCTGGTCTCGGATTTCCACCGAAACCTGATCTACGGCGGCATCTTCATGTACCCGGCCGACCACCGCGACCCGCGCAAGCCCAAAGGCAAGCTCAGGCTCATGTGCGAGGCCAACCCCATGGCCATGATCATCGAGCAGGCGGGCGGCATGGCCGTGGACGGGACGCGGCGCATCCTCGACATCGAGCCCGAGGAGCTGCACCAGCGCGTGCCGCTCTTCGTGGGGTCGAAGAAGGATGTTGAGGTCGTTCTCCAATACTACCGCGAAGCGGGGGGAGAGCGTCCATAATCCATTCTGGACTGCGTTGCTGCGGAGATTTTGAAGGACTCGTGTAGACGGCTACACTTCGCCCTTCAAAATCGCCTTGCGCCTTGCCAGAATGAATTCTGGCCGCTCTCCCGAGTGCGATCCTGTTGCGCGTCGAGGACTCCGCGCGGGATGATGTCCCGTCATTGCGGGCGGAGCGCGGCGAATCATCTTCGAGATTTTTTCTTCATGTAACGTATCGAGGCATTTCCGGCTTGTCCGACATTTCCACTTCCCGTGCTTCCGGCCCCGTCTGCCTGGGCATAGAGACGTCCTGCGACGAGACCTCCGTGGCCCTGTGGGCCGGCGGGCGAATTGAGGCGGAGCTGGTGCATACCCAGATTCCCATGCACTCCGTGTTCGGGGGGGTAGTGCCGGAACTGGCTTCGCGGGAGCACTTGAGGCTGCTGGACCCTCTGGTCGAGTCGCTTCTGACCCGTGCCGAACGGCCGGGGGGGGAGGGCGTCGAGCTGGTGGCCGTGACCCGCGGTCCGGGCCTGCTGGGTGCGCTGCTGGTCGGCATCGCCTACGCCAAGTCCTTCGCCCTGGCC
>DPKT01000214.1 GCA_003542385.1 Desulfomicrobium sp. | reverse complement strand
CGCCGAAGATGCCGCCCCCGCCCTCCTCGTCGTCGCTGCGGCCCATGCCGAAGATGGCCGCCCACTGCAGCATGTTGCCGAGCATGGCGATGGCGCCGGCGATGGTCGCGGCGATGGTCGAAATCAGGGTGTCGCGGTTCATGACGTGGGTCAGCTCGTGGGCCATGACGCCTTCAAGCTCGTCGCGCGAGAGGATGCGCATGATGCCCGTGGTCGCGGCCACGGCGGCGTTCTGCGGGTTGCGGCCCGTGGCGAAGGCGTTGGGCGTGTCCGAGGGGATGACGTAGACCTTGGGCATGGGCATGTTCGCCTTGCGCGCGAGGTTCTCGACGATGCCGTAGAAGTCCGGGCTCTCGGCGCGGGTCACCTCGCGGGCGTTGTACATCTTCAGGACGATCTTGTCCGAGTTCCAGTAGGCGAAGAAGTTCATGCCGCCGGCGATGAGGAAGGCGATGATCATGCCGGTCTTGCCGCCGATGGCGCCGCCCATGGCGACCAGCAGGACGGTGAGCATGGTCAGCAGAAGCGTGGTCTTTATCTGGTTCATCAAATCTCTCCTGTTGAGCCGCGGATAATGAAAAAGACCTTTATCCGCGGCGATGCTGGGATAAAGGTCTTGCTGATCTCGACTGCCGTCGGATTCCCGGGTCCGGGCTTGTGCGCCGTACTGACGAACCGCGGGTCGGTGCGGGACATCCCGCGACCGATAGCTACTCCCCTTTGCGTGGTGAAAATAAGGACCGCTCTCGGGGGTGTCAAGAGGACGGCTTGTCGCCTTTCTTCTTCTTTTTGGCCCGCTTGTCCTTCTTCGAAGGCTCCCCGTTCCCGTCGGCGCTCATCTCCATGTCGGGCTCGAACTCGTCGGCGTCGTGCCCCTTGCGCTCCTCCTCCTCGCGGATGACCCGGCGCAGGACCTTGCCGACGATGCTCTTGGGCAGGTCGTCGCGGAACTCGACCTGTTTTGGCACCTTGTAGTTGGCCAGCTTTTCGCGGCAGAAGGCCAGGACGTCGGTCTTGCTCAGGCTGTGGCCCTCGCGCAGGACGATGTAGGCCTTGATGATCTCGCCGCGCGTGGGGTGCGTGATGCCGACGCTGACGGCCTCCTTGACGGCCGGGTGCTCGTGCAGGACCTCGTCGATCTCGCGCGGGTAGACGTTGTAGCCGCCGGTGATGATCAGGTCCTTCTTGCGGTCGACGATGAAGAAATAGCCGTCCTCGTCCATGTAGGCGATGTCGCCGGTGTAGAGCCAGCCATTCCTGAGCACCGATGCCGTCTCGTCGGGCCGCTTCCAGTAGCCCTGCATGACCTGCGGCCCGCGGATGACCAGCTCGCCGATCTTGCCCACGGGCAGGGGCAGGGAGCCGACCTCCATGTCGACGATGGCCGCGTCCGTGTCCGGGAAGGGCAGCCCGATGGAGCCGTTCTTGCTGTTGCCGCGCAGGGGGTTCAGGTGCGTGATGGGCGAGGCCTCGGTCAGGCCGAACCCCTCGACGATGTTGGCGCCGTTGGTCAGGCTGTTGAACTTCTCCATGATGGGCACGGGCATGGGCGCCGAGCCGGAGATGCAGTAGCGCACCGAGGACAGGTCGTACTTCTCCAGATTCTTCTGCTGCAGCAGGGCGATGAAGATGGACGGCGCGCAGGGGAAGATGGTCGGCCGCTTCTTGTGGATGGTCTTCAGCACGTCCAGGGGCACGAACTTGGCCATGGGCACGAGGGTCGCGCCGATGAGGGTGCCGAAATTGACGCAGACCGTCAGCCCGTAGATGTGGAAGAAAGGCAGCAGGCCCAGGATCGTCTCGCCCGTCTCCTTGATGGTGTGCAGCACGGCCTTGGCCTGCTGGGCGTTGTAGCAGAGGTTGGCGTGGGTCAGCATGACGCCCTTGGACACGCCCGTGGTGCCGCCGGTGTACTGCAGGGCGGCCAGGTCCTTCACGGGGTCCACAGGGTGCGGGTCCTGGACGGCCGTGCGCTTCAGGAGGCCCTTCCAGGGCAGGACCGTTTGTCCGTCGTAGGGGATCGGTTCGAGCTTGTACTCGCGCCGGGATTTCAGCGTGTAGAGGAAATTCAGGGGGAAGCTCAGGCAGTCGGCGATGGAGGTGACGAAGATGCGCCTGAGGTGCAGCTTGTCGCGCAGGCCGCTGATTCGCTTCCAAAGCAGGTTCAGGGTGATGAGGGTCCTGGCTTCGGAGTCGTTGAAGTGGTGGACCAGCTCCTTCTCCATGTACAGGGGGTTGGTCATGACGACCACGGCCCCGAGCTTGAGGCAGGCCCAGTAGGTGATGACCGTCTGGGGGCAGTTGGGCAGCATGATGGCCACCCGCTCGCCGGGCTGGATGCCGGCCTTCTTCAGGTTGGCGCTGCACAGGTCCACCAGGCGCTTGAGCTTCTTGAACGTGACGGTCCAGTTGTTGAAGACGATGGCCGGCCGGTCGGGATGGTTGACGGCGGCGCGTTCCAGGACCTCATAGAGGGGGATGATTTCGTAGTCCAGGTTCGGACTGACTTCCTGATCGTAATGCTTGAGCCAGATTCTGTTGATGCCCTCTGCGATCATGGACCCTCCATGCAATGTGATGTGAGCAAAATCTCCTACAGGTCCGCGCCCTTCGGCGCAAGTCCCCGAAGCGGCAGCGGCTTCAGGGGCGGTCCAGGACCATGAGCACCTCCATGTGCCAGGTGCCGGNNGACGGTTGACAGTTTCGGGGCGGCCTCCGGCCTGGAACCAGGGGGCTTTTTCCGGCTCAGCTTGCAGGGCTATCCGACGGTTGAAAAGTTACCGATGTCCAGGCTGTCCAGAAATGACGCCACTGCAAAAAGTCGAGAAAGAGCCTGGGTGTCATTCCCGCGAACGTGTGCCCGGCATGGGCAGGCGGGCCATGTCGGGCAATAGCGCGAAATCCATTCTTTTCGAGTAGTTAAAAAGACATGGATCCCCT
>DPKT01000202.1:323-8199 GCA_003542385.1 Desulfomicrobium sp. | reverse complement strand
TCTCGATGACCATCTCGGCCACCTGCACGTGCCGCTGCGGCGGCTCGTCGAAGGTGGAACTGATGACTTCGGCGCGGACGGTGCGCTCCATGTCCGTGACTTCCTCGGGGCGTTCGTCGATCAGCAGGACGATGAGGTACGCGTCGGGATGGTTGATGCTGATGGAGTTGGCGATGGACTGCATGAGCATGGTCTTGCCCGTGCGCGGCGGGGCGACGATCAGGGCGCGCTGGCCCTTGCCGATGGGCGTCATGAGGTCCATGACCCGCGTGGAGTAGTTCTTGTCGGTGTTCTCCAGCCGGAACTGCTCGTCGGGGTAGATCGGGGTCAGGTTGTCAAAGAGGACGATCCGCTTGGCCTCCTCGGGCTCGCGGAAGCAGATCTCCTTGACCCGCAGCAGGGCGAAGTAGCGCTCCCCTTCCTTGGGGGGCCGGATCTGCCCGGAGATCACGTCGCCGGTGCGCAGCCCGAAACGCCGGATCTGGGACGGCGAGACGTAGATGTCGTCAGGTCCGGGCATGTAGCTGTACATGGGCGACCGCAGAAAACCGAATCCATCCGGCAGGATCTCGAGGACGCCCTCGCCGAAGATGGAGCCGTTCTGGGAGGCGCAGGCCTGCAGCAGTGCGAAAATGAGCTCCTGCTTGCGCAGGCCGCTCATGTTTTCGATCTGATATTCACCGGCGATATCCATGAGTTCGGCCATGGATTTGGTCTTCAACTCAGAAAGATTCATAACAAACCCTCATGACAATGAAATGGCGATAAGCTTGGACCCTTTGAAAGGAACTTTCAAATTGGGAATGAAAAGCAATGTTAATTTGAACGTGTGGAATAAAGAAGTAATTTGGTATGAATATAATACCCTTCAAGAGATCAAGTGGAAAAATATGAGCATCTGCTTATGGACTTGTGGTGTCAGGCAGGAATGAAACAAAGAACTATCGGAACAGATAAAAAAAAACAAGGGGCAGGACCGCCCTAATCACCCTCGAGTTCATCTTCGTCGGCCTTGGCGTGCAGGATGTCGGCGAAGAGCGCTTCGATGGACCTCTTCACCTCGGTCTGTTCCTGGCCCAGGGCGAAGGACAGCTCGAGGGAGATGAGCCCCATGGCCTGTTCCAGCAGGCGGCGCTCGCCGAAGGACAGCTCCTTGTCCTTGCCGATGAGGATGAGCTCCTTCAGGACATAGGCCACATCGCGAAGGTTGCTGCTCTTGAGCTTCTCGGAGTACTCGCGGTAGCGGCGATTCCAGTTCTGGCCGGAATAACCGGTGAAATCGGAGCGGTCCTGGAGATAGGCGCGGATCTCGTCCGCCTGCTCGGGGGTGTAAACGCCACGCAGTCCGACATTGCGGGCGTTCCTCACGGGCACCATCAACGTGACGTTATTGCTCAGAATACGCACGATGATGAGCTCCGTGGCAACGCCGCCGATCTCCTGGGTCTCAATCCTTTCGACCTTACCGACCCCCTGTGCGGGATAGACGACAAGTTCATCAACTGAAAACACAAGCGACCTCCGGAAAAACGAAATCAAACCGCATGGGAAAAGTTACCATAGATGAAATTCAAATCGGCGTCCACTAAGAGCTGGAAAGGGGGATTGGCTTCAGCGGGCGTGCAGTCGGGCCGTGGCCGCGGCCAGACCTTCGCGGCAGTAGTGCAGGACCGCCTCCAGGCCGAGGTCCAGCACCGGGCCGACCTGATCCCATTCCGCGGGCAGGAAGGTCCGCAGCACATACTCGGCCATGGCCTCGCCGCTTTCCGACCGCCCGATGCCCATGCGCAGACGGGCGAAATCACGGGTGCCGAGATGGGCGGCCACGGACTTGAGTCCGTTGTGCCCGGCCAGGCCGCCGGAAAACTTGAAACGCAGCGTGCCCAAGGGCAGGTCGAGCTCGTCGTGGGCGACGAGGACGCGATCCGGGGCGATGCCGCTTTTGCGGCACACCTCTCCCACGACCTGACCGCTCAGGTTCATGAAGGTCAGCGGCTTGAGCACGAGCCAGCGGCGCGCCCCGTAGTCTTCGCTGACTTCCCAGGACTCGGCGTTGCCGCGGACGTTGCGGCTCACGCAGGACGTCCCCGGCTGTCCGGACCAATGGGCCACGAGGCGGTCGGCGAGCATGAACCCGAAATTATGGCGGGTCCGGGCATACTTGGTGCCCGGATTGCCCAAACCCACGATCAGGCCGTCATATGACATGGGGAACCGTCAGGAAAAGTGATGAAGCGGAAATGCGGATCCGAAGGCCCCGCCGGGCGGGGCCTTCGGTGAGGAAAGACTATTCTTCCTCGCCGGCCTTGGCCCCGCGGGCTGTCTGAATGATGAGAACGGCGAAGTTGCGGTCGAAAACGGCCTTGACCCCTTCGGGCAGGGCCAGCTGGTCGACGAAAACCTTGTCGTTGATATCCAGGTCCGTCACGTCCACGACGACGGAATCGGGGATTATGGTCGGCAGGCAGCGCACCATGACGCGCTCTTCGAGGATCTCCAGCTTGCCGCCGAGCACAACGCCCTTGGCGCGGCCCACGGTCTCGACGGGGATGGTGACCTGCACTTCCTTGTCGAGCTCGATGCCGATGAAGTCGACATGGTCGTAGCGGCGCTTGACCGGGTGTTTGACGAGCTTCTTGAACAGGGCGTTGCGCTTCTGCACCTGGCCGTCGACTTCGATCTGCAACTCAAGCATCTTCGAGTAGCGAACTTTCTCGAAAACCTTGCCCAAAGCCATGTTGTCTACAGTAAAGGAGATGTTTTCACCCTTCGAATTGTAGAATACTCCGGGAACCAAACCATTGGCACGCAAACGAGCGCAGGGGCCTTTCCCCCTTTCCTCACGATGCGTCAACTGCAAACTTGTGACTTCAGACATGCTTTTCTCCTTTATTCATCAACTGAAAATCATTTTCTTTTGGACCGCGCTCAGCTGAACAGAACGCTGACCGAAGATTCGGAATGGATATTGTGAATAGCCTTGGCAATGAGACTGCCAACGGAAATTACCTTGAACTTTTCACTGGCCACAGCCTGCTGGTTGAGCGGGATCGTGTCGGTCACGATGACCTGCGAGAAGGCCGAATTGTTCAACCGTTCCACCGCAGGCCCCGACAGAACCGCGTGGGAGGCGCAGGCCACCACGTCCTGGGCTCCGTTTTCGGCCAGCAGGTTGCCGGCTTCGGTCATGGTCCCGGCCGTGTCGATCATGTCGTCGAGGACAACGGCGATCTTGCCCTTGACGTCGCCGATGAGCTGCATGGCATGGGCCTTGTTGGGACCCTCGCGACGCTTGTCGACGATGGCCAGCCCTACACCCAGGCGCTTGGCGTAGGCCCTGGCGCGTTCCGTGCCGCCGGCGTCGGGGGAGACAACGATGAGGTTGTCGCCGAGCTTGCGGATGTATTCGAGCAGCACCTGGGCGGCGTACAGGTTGTCGACGGGCTTGTCGAAAAATCCCTGAATCTGGCCCGAGTGCAGATCGATGGTCAGCACGCGGTCCACGCCCGCCGCGGAGATGAAGTCGGCGACCAGCTTGGCGCTGATGGGCACCCTGGGCACGACCTTGCGGTCCTGCCGGGCGTACCCGAAGTACGGCACCACAGCGGTCACGCGGCCGGCGCTGGCACGCTTCAAGGCATCCAGCATGAGGCACAGTTCCATCAGATTGTGATTGACCGGTGCGCACGTGGACTGAACCACGTACACGTCGTCGCCGCGCACATTGGCGCCCATTTCGACCCGAATCTCGCCGTCGCTGAAAACGTCGACCAAGGACGGGGTGATCTTGCAGCCCAGATGATCGCAGATGCGGGCGGCCAGGGCGGGGTTTGCGGTCCCCGTGACGATTTTCAGTTCACCGACGCGTGGCATAGTCTTTCCTTGAAAATGTATGGCTGGGGCGGGAGGATTCGAACCTCCGAATGACGGAACCAAAACCCGTTGCCTTGCCAGCTTGGCGACGCCCCAACACAGGTCGCCCGGCCTGTCCGACCTACGGCTCCCCCGAGTAAAACAAAAAGACCGCCAGGTTTGTCGACCCGCAGCCCGACCAGAAAACCCTCACGAATCCAGCCGCACGGGCCTCCCGGAACGAATGCCGAAGCAGGCGTGCCCGAGGGAGCGCAGCCTGCCGGCGCAACGCGCGGCATTCTCGGAAGACGAAAAAAGAGCCACGAAGCTGGAGCCGCTGCCGCTCATGACACATGCATCGGCAAAACCATCCAGAATCAGCTCTTTGATACCGTAAAGCACTGGAAATTCTTGAAAAACGACTTCCTCAAAGCTGTTCCAGAGCTCGGGCGGTTTCGTGAAGCAAAGATTCTTAATAGGGCTAAAATTCAGTGTCAACTCTTTTCTTGGACGCACCAGTCCCTGCGCCAGCATCTCGTCGTAGCGCCTGTAGGCCCAAGCCGTGTTGACGTGCACCTGCGGACAGACGACCAGAACGACATAGTCGTCCAGGCTCGCGGGCACGGGTTCAAGCACTTCGCCGATGCCCGTTACCCAGGCCGGGACGTTGTCCAGGAAAAAGGGCACGTCGGCCCCCAGGGACAGGGCCAGGTCCGCCAGTTCCCCAGAGCTCAAAGCCTTGTCTCCGGCCCTGCCGTTGAGCCACCGCAGCAGCGTGGCGGCATCGCTGCTGCCCCCGCCGAGGCCCGCGCCCATGGGGATTCCCTTGTCCAGGTGCACGGCCAGGCCGGGTGCGAAACCCGTGGCCCCGGCAAAGCGTTCGTAGGCCCGGGTCAGGATGTTTTCGCCCGCGGCCAGTGAAGGGTCCGAGCAGGTCAGACGAAAGCCCTCCCCGCCCTCGGCCAGCGTCAGGACGTCGCAGGGCGAGGGCAGCGGGTAGAAGAGGCTTTCGATCTCGTGATACCCGTCAGCCCGCACCCCGACAATGTCCAGGTAGAGGTTGACCTTACAGCCGGCCGTAAGCTCCTGCGACATGTTAGCCCTCGCAAAAAAGCGCCCTTCCGGGCGCTTTTGGATCATGACAGCGGGATGGTCCGGAACACGTTGCGTCCCTGTCGTTTGAGGAGGAGCATGACGACGCCCTTTTCCTTGGCGTCGCCGGAGATGACGTCCTGCAGGGCCTTGGCCGTGTTCACGGCCTTGCCGTTGGCCTCCAGGATGACGTCTCCCGCGGCCAGGCCGTTCTGAGCCGCGGGGGAGCCGTCGGCCACTTCGACCACCAAAAGGCCCATGGCCCGGCCCAGTTCCAGGGCTCCCGCCTCGGATTCGGTCACGGGCCGCACGCTCAGCCCCAGCACGGCTTCACCGAGGGCCTCGGGAGAGCCGCCGGGGCGGGCCTGCGCCACCTTCTCGGCGTTGCGCTCGCCAAGGACCAGGGTCAGCTTCTCGGTCTTGCCGTCGCGCCACACGGTCACGCCGACCTTGGCGCCGGGCAGCAGGTCGCCGATCTTGCGGGTCAGGTCGCCGGCGTCGGCCACCTCGACCCCTTCCACGGTCGTGATGACGTCACCGGCCCTGATTCCCGCCTTGTCCGCCGGGTCGCCGGGCGTCACCGAGGACACGAGCGCGCCCTTGGCGTCCTTGAGGCCCAGGGCCTTGGCGGAGTTGGCGTCCACGTCTTGGATGGACACGCCGAGCCAGCCGCGCTTGACGGTCTTGTATTCCTTGAGCTGGTCGATGACCTGCCGGGCCAGACGGCTGGGGATGGCGAAGCCGATGCCCTGCCCCGAGGCGATGATGGCCGTGTTGATGCCGATGACCTGGCCGTCGAGGTTGATGAGGGGCCCGCCGCTGTTGCCGGGGTTGATGGAGGCGTCGGTCTGGATGAAGTTGTCGTAGGGGCCTGCGCCGATGGTCCGGCCCTTGGCGCTGACGATGCCGGCAGTGACGGTGTGGTCCAGGCCGAAGGGGTTGCCGATGGCCATGACCCACTGGCCGACCTTGAGGGCGTCGGAATCGCCGAAGGCCAGGTACGGCAGGGTCCCCTTGGGCGCGATCTTGAGCAGGGCCAGGTCGGTCTCCTTGTCCGTTCCCACGATCTCGGCGTCGTAGGACACCTCGCCGTTGCCGTCGGCGCGCAGATTGACCTTGATGGAATCGGCGCCTTCGACGACGTGGTTGTTGGTCACGATGTACCCGTCGGGCGACATGACGAAGCCCGATCCCAGGGAGCGCTGCTCGCGGGGCACGCGCCCCTGTTCGCCGAAGAAGCGCTCGAACTGGTCGAAAAAGTCGCCGAAGGGGTGCTGGCCGCGCGGCCCCTGGCGGAAAAACTGCTGCATGTCCGGCTGGCCCTTGACCACCTTGACCGTGCTGATGTTGACCACGGCCCGGCCCGATGTCTCGGCCAGGTCCGTGAAGTCAGGCAATTGGGCGGCCGTGGCGGCCGACGCCAGGAACAGGCAAAGCAAGGCCAGGGAACGAATTGCGTATTTCATGAGATACCTCCGTTGCTACGAGGAGAAAGCAAAAGCATGAGCCGTGCCACCCGGCGTGCCGCCCCGGCCGCGCTATGCAGCGGGACGGTCTGCGTACACATGCGTGCACGAAAATGCACAAGAACGCGCCGGCACATCAATGAACGGCACAATTTTGCACATCGGAACAGTCCGGATCCTGCACAAAACGCATGGCCATCCACTCCGACCAGTACATCCACCCGGGGCTCCCGGAACCCACGAAACCGACGTGCCCGCCGGTCTCCGGCATGACCATCGAAACGGCATCGTTGGCGCGGACCTCGTCCACGGGGAAGCAGTGCGGACCCAGGAAGGGGTCGTTGACGGCGTTGATGAGGCATGTCCTGCGCTCGATCCGGGACAGGAACTGCCTGGAACTGGAGCGCCGCCAGTAATCGAGGGCGTCACGGAAACCGTGCATGGGCGCCGTGAACCTGTCGTCGAACTGGCGAAAGGTCCGCAGCCTGCGCATGTCCGTCAGGTCGAAGACACCGGGAAAAACCCGACTCTTCCGGATAATCTTCTTTCGCAGCAGGTCAAGCAGATAGCGCATGTAGATGGCGCACTCGGGGCGCTCCAGAGCCCCGGCCGCGTCCTCCAGGTCGCACGGCACGGACAGGGCCACCGCCCGGCGCACGATGCCCGGAACCTGCGCCGGGTCCTCGCCCAGGTACTTGAGCACCACGTTGGCCCCGAGGCTGAAGCCCACCAGGTCGACGCTGCGGTAGCGCCCCAGGGACTCGACCATGAGCAGGACCTCATGCAGGTCCCGGGTCCAGCCCGAGTGGTACATGGTCGGCTTGCGGTTGAGTTCGCCGCCGCAGCTGCGGTGGTTCATGGCCAGGACATCCAGGCCGTGATGCCGGGCGGCCCTGGCCATGCCGAGCACGTACTTGCTGCGCGAGTGCCCCTCCAGACCGTGCAGGATGAGCGCCAGCCGGTCCGACCCCGTCCGCGACCAGTCCAGATCGACGAAATCCCCGTCCGACGTTTCCAGGCGCTGGCGCTCGTACGGCACCCGCGCCCGGACCCGGAAAACGTGGGGGAAAAGCGTCTGCACGTGGCCGCTGGAAAAGGGGAAGGCGGTCCGCAGCCGCACCACGGCCTACTCCTCTACGTACACGCGGGTGATGAGGACCGGCTCCTTGGGCACGTCCTGATGAAAGCCGTGGTTGCCCGTGGGCACGGCGGCGATGGCGTCCATGACCTCCAGACCCTCGGTCACGCGGGCGAACACGGCATACCCGAAGTCCCGCGCGCCGTGGTCCAGAAAGGCGTTGTCGCGCAGGTTGATGAAGAACTGGGAGGTCGCGCTGTCGACGACCTGGGTGCGGGCCATGGACAGGCTGCCGCGCACGTTCTTCAGGCCGTTGTCGGCCTCGTTCTTGATGGGCTTGCCCGTCTGCTTCTCGCGCATGCCCTCGGTCATGCCGCCGCCCTGCAGG
>DPKT01000202.1:0-225 GCA_003542385.1 Desulfomicrobium sp. | reverse complement strand
CCATGGACGTTTCCATGACTATCATGATGGTTTCTCCTTGGATGTGTTTCATTCGTTGCACGCCGACCCGGCGCCTCAGGGAGCGTGCGGGGCCGGCCACTCCAGCACCAGGGCGTCCTCGCCGCTGTCGGCGTAGTAGCCCTTGCGCAGCCCGGCCTGCGTGAAACCGCAGCTTTTGTAAAGGGCCCGGGCCGCCGCGTTGCCGCTGCGCACCTCCAGCACCGC
>DPKT01000054.1:383-5514 GCA_003542385.1 Desulfomicrobium sp. | reverse complement strand
GGCCATGGGCATGAGCAGACGCGCGGGCGGGCGGCCGCTGCGCCGGGCCAGGTCCATGGTTGCGGGCATGAGGATGGCGGCCACGGTGGTGGTGTTGATGAGGGCCGAGAGGATGCTGGCCGCGGTCATGAGGGCGATGACCAATACGGCCTCGCCTCCGCGGGCGAAGTGCTGGAGGGGCTGGCCGATGCGGTAGGCCACGCCGGTGCGGGTCAGCCCGGCCGAGAGGATGAACATGGCCCAGACGGTGATGACGGCGGGGCTGCTGAAGCCGGCCATGGCCTCCTCCGGGGAGACGAGGCCGGTCAGGGCCAGGGCGGCCAGGACCATGAGGCCGACCACGTCCACGGGCAGCCAGCCGCCGATGAACAGCACCAGGGCGGTGAGGACGATGACGAGGAGGATGACGAGAGGCAGCATGGTGCAGTGGACTCCGTGGATGAGTGGTCAGGGTTGCCCGGCCGACGTCACGCATGGCGGGGAAAGGCGCTTCCGGCCTGTTTCGGCGGGTGAGCGGGGGGCCGACCCGTTGTCGCGCCGCGTTGAAACGATCAACATGGCGCGGCAGGACGGTGGGGGTCAAGGACGAAAACGCGGTTTGGGGAGGGCGATCAGCCTTCGCGAAGGTTTCGGGGTATCACGCTCATCGCGGGGCCTGCGTTCGAGGGCGATCCCGTCATGAACGGACGGCCTGACCCGAAAGGACCGCGTCGATGGCCCGGAGCAGCTCCTTCATCCCGACGGGCTTGGAAACATACGCGTCCATACCGGCCGCAAGGAAGGCCGTCTTCTCCCCGTCCATGGCAAAGGCCGTCAGGGCGATGATGGGAATGTCCCGCTTGGCCCCGAGGCCGGGATCGCTGCGGATGACCCGCGTCGCCTCGACGCCGTCCATGCCGGGCATCTGGACGTCCATGAGCACGAGCCCGAAGTCCTGCTCCCGGAGAAGGGCGACCGCCTCCTGCCCGGTGCGGGCGATGCTGACCTCGTACCCGGCCTTGGCGAGGAGGGCGCGCGTGGCGAAGATCGTCACCTCGTCGTCCTCGGCCAGGAGGATGCGCGCGGGATGCGTCTTCGTTCGTCTGTCCTCGACCGGTTCCGGTGCGGCCGGGGGGGGCGTCGGCGGCTCTGAAGGGCAGGCTGAAGGAGAAGACCGAGCCGACGCCCGGCTCGCTCTCCACGGCCATGGCGCCGCCCATGAGCGCCACCAGCCGCCTGGTGATGGCCAGCCCGAGGCCGGCCCCCTGGTGGTCTCTGGTGAACCCTTTGGTGACCTGGCTGAAGGGCTGGAAAAGGGTGCGGAGAGATTCGTCGTCGATACCGCGCCCGGAGTCCGAAACCGCGAAGAAGACCCGGACGCTGCCGCCGTCTTTCGACGGCAGGGGAGAGGCCTCAACGGTGACATGCCCCTTGGTCGTGAACTTGAAGGCGTTGCCGATCAGGTTCATGAGCACCTGCTGGACGCGGACGGCGTCACCGGCCACGTATTCCGGGAGGGCCGGGTCGAGGTGTTGGCTGAATTCCAGGCCCGACTGCAGGGCGATGGGCTTGAAGAGGTCGACGCTGTGTTCGAGGGCCTCCCGGAGATTGAAGGGTTCGACGCGCATCTGCATCTTGCCCGCCTCCACCCGCGACAGGTCGAGGATGTCGGACAGCAGGCGCGTCAGCCGGCTGGTGGCCTGCAGGGCCAGGGCGCAGGTCCTGCGCTGCTCCTCGTTCCCCGCCCCGGACTCCAGGAGCTGCAGCATGCCCATGATGCCGTTCAAGGGGGTGCGGATCTCGTGGCTCATGTTGGCCAGAAACTCCGATTTGACCGTGTTCGAGGCTTCGGCGGCCTCCTTGGCCTTGACCAGTTCTTTCTCCATGCGCTTGCGCTGGTCGATGTCCACATGGGTGCCGACCATGCGCCGCGGGCGTCCGTCGGCATCCCACTGCACGACCTTGCCGCGGCTCATGACCCACTGCCAGCCCCCAGCCTTGTTGCGGAGGCGGAATTCAATGGAAAAGGGCTCGCCGCGGTCGACATGGTCCAGCTCGATCCGCTTGGCCTCCTCGCGGTCGTCGGGGTGGAGGAGCTGTTCCCAACTGCCGATGTTCAGGTCGAGATCGCCCGGCGCATACCCGAGCATGTTCAGGTAGCGCGGGCTGAAATACGTCTCGCCCGTTTCGAGGTTCCAGTCCCACAGGCCGTCGCTGGCGGCGTCCAGGGCCAGGGCCAGACGCTCCTCGCTCAGGCGCAGGGCCTCCTCGGATCGCTTGCGGTCGGTCATGTCGATACCGATGCCGGTGAAGTAGATCCGGCCTTCGAGCTCCAGGCGCACGGCGGTGAAGAAGAAGGGAATCCGGCGTCCGTCCTTGGTCTGAAGCTCGCCTTCCTCGGCGCCGATGCCGTCCTCGAGCACGCGCTCGATGGCTTTGGCGATCCTGTCCTGCGTCTCGGGGTCGTCGCGGTACCAGTCCATGACGTGCATGGCGGCGAGTTCCTGGTCCGTGTAGCCCGTCAGCTCGGAGTGCTTCCGGTTCCAGCGTACCAGCCGCCCGTCCTGGTCATAGAGGTAGAGCAGGCCCGGAATGCTGTCGAAGATCGCGTCGTTGAGGAGGCGTTCGCGGCCCAGCTGGGCCTCGATGATCTTGCGCTCCGTGATGTCCAGATTGAGGCCCAGGACGCCCGCCACTTCGCCGTGCATGACGATGGGCGCGCCCATGGAGTGGAAGATGCGGCGCCGTCCGTCGGCCAGGGTCAGCTCCTCTTCCTGCTCGAAGGTCTCCCCCGCGGAGAGCCGGGCGTGCTTGGCCTTCCATTTCCCGGCGTTGTCCGGGTGCATGGGCTGGGCGGCAACGTCCGGGCCGCAGAAATCCCCCCAGTGCTCCTTGCTCAGCCTGCTCTGGATGATGCCGCGGCCATCCAGGTCGCGGGCCCAGAAGTCCACGGGCAGGTTTTCAAGCATCGAGGCGAGCATGGCTTCGCGCTGGGCGAGCTGGGTCCGGGCCTGTTTTTCGGCGGTGATGTCGGTGTCGTTGCCGCGGTAGCCGAGAAGGTTGCCTGCGGCGTCGAGCCGGGGGAATCCGTTGGTGGACAGCCAGATGTCGTGTCCGTCTTTGGTGCGCGCCGGGTTTTCGAAGTTCGTGAAGACCCCCTTGCGCCTGAAGACGTCGAAGGCCGAAGCCTTGAACGCCTCCCGTCCCTCTTCGGGGTGGAGGTCGAAGAATCGCATGCGCCCGACGAGTTCTTCCGGGGCGTAGCCCAGGACGGAAGACGCCGTCTTGCCGACATGGGTGAAGAGGCCGTCGGCGTCCACTTCCCAGGTCACGGAGCGGCTGTGTTCGGCCAGCTGTTCGAACCTGTCCTCGCTCTCCCGCAGCGACCGTTTGTAATTGCGGAAATGGACGTGGCTCGCGCCCAGGCCGGCCAGTCCGAGCAGGCCGATGACGAGATGTGCGACGACCAGGCGCAGCCGCTGCTGCCCTGCGAGTCCGAGATAGGTCTGCATGGGGACCGAGACGCTGATGCCGCCGATGATGTCCCCCTGCGCGTAGCCCTGGGCGCTGTGGCATTTGAGGCAGGGCGGGTCGGCGAAGAGAGGGCGCATCAGCCTGAAGAAGGGCTGTCCGTCGAGAGTCTGCCGGGCGGTCTCCTTGACGCTCCCGGCGGCAAACGCGCGCAGGGCGGTGGTTTCCCACTCGTCGGGGGCGTTCTCGGCGCGCAGGGGCTTGAGGCTGGTGATGTGTCCGCGCAGGCCGTATTTTTCCTTGCCCAGTTCGTGCACCTGACGCGTCATGTAGGCCGGGTTGACCAGGGTCAGGCCTTTGCCTGCGGTCGTCTCGACATCGCGGTCCGGGACATGCGCCAGGTGGGGGTTGGGCGGGGTCTTCTCCGAAGGCGGGACATAGACGCCCCCCTGCATGGCGCCCCACAGCCTGTAGGTCAGGTCCTTCTGGAAGGCGGCATTGGCCTCGGATTCTGCCAGCCCCGTCATCGACTGCTCGATGTGCTGCCAGTTCCAGCCGAGGGAGAGGGCCAGCAGCATGATCCAGAACACCGCCGCCTGAATTGTCGATCGCAAGCTTGTCATGCGTTATCCGAACCCGTGTCGAACCGGAACGTGCCGGGCTGTGCCGTCCTAGTGCTCATTGACCAAGGCTAGTAAATGTACAGCAGGGTGTAAAGGCTGCTCCGTAGGTATGGATGGTGCGCTGTACGCGTTTTGATATGTCGCAGGATCGAGGGCGTTTCGTTGGACGTTCGGAGCGGTTTTCTGGTATGAGAAGGCACGTTTCGGATCGTCGGGGTTGCGGGTGATGTCGGACCCAGGCCTCCGGTGCGGGTGGAAGAGAACGTGTCCCCCTCCCGCGGGCATGGGCGGGTCTTCATGGGTCAGCACGATGTTCCCGATCGGACGGTGTCCCTCGAAACGTTGCCGGCCGCTGAGGTCTGCCGAGCCCTGGGCAGCGGTCCCGACGGTCTGAGCACGCGGGAGGCCGCAGCGCGCCTGGCCCGCTTCGGCCCCAACACCATCGCCGTGGCCCGCAACGCGTCTCTGCCGCTCAAGTTTCTGGCCAACTTCACGCACCTCATGGCCATGCTTCTCTGGATTGCAGGCTTCGTGGCCATCTTCGCCCGCATGCCGCAGCTCGCCGTCTCCATCTGGGCCGTGAACGTCATCAACGGTGCGTTCAGCTTCTGGCAGGAGTACAAGGCCGAGAAGGCCACCGAGGCCATGCGCCGGATGCTGGACGAGAAGGCGAGCGTGGTGCGTGGCGGCGAGGTCCTGCTGGTCGACGCCGTCTCCCTTGTGCCGGGGGACCTCCTGCTGCTTGCCGAGGGCTGCCGGGTTTGCGCCGACGCGCGCCTCGTGGAGTCCGCCGACCTGCGCCTGGACCAGTCGACCCTGACGGGCGAGTCCCGGAGCGTCCTCAAGACGCACGTGGAGGTCGCCGGCCGGGGAATGTCGCGGCTGGAGATCCCAAGCGTCGCCTTCGCCGGGACGAGCGTGGTCTCGGGCACGGGCCGGGGCGTGGTCTTCGCCACGGGCATGGACACCGAGTTCGGGAAGATCGCCGGGTTCACCCAGGGCATCGCGGAGGAGCTCTGCCCCCTGCAGAAGGAGATGCGCCGGGTCACGCGGGTCGT
>DPKT01000054.1:0-344 GCA_003542385.1 Desulfomicrobium sp. | reverse complement strand
CCTGCTGGCCGGCATGGGCTGGGCCGAAGGGCTCGTTTTCGGCATGGGCATGATCGTCGCCTTCGTGCCCGAGGGGCTGCTGCCGACCGTGACCCTGTCCCTGGCCATGGGCGTGCAGCGCATGGCCGGCCGCAACGCCCTGGTCAAGCGTCTCTCGGCCGTGGAGACCCTGGGCTGCGCCTCGGTCATCTGCACCGACAAGACCGGGACCCTGACCCAGAACGAGATGACGGTGCGCGAGATCTGGCTGCCCGGCGTCCCCGAGGGTGATGTCCTGCGCGTCACGGGGACGGGGTACGCCCCGGACGGCGGCATTCGGTGCGGCGACGAAGCGGTGGCAGCCC
>DPKT01000359.1 GCA_003542385.1 Desulfomicrobium sp. | reverse complement strand
GACCGTCATGCCCCAAGGGCCAGGCCAGGCGAGCTTCGCCAGCCACGTCCCGGCCTGGCGACGCGTGCTGCCATGGTTCCCGGCCGGTCCCGAACGCATACGCGGCCGGGCCCGCCACGACGCCGAAACCAACAGAATCCTCATGGTCACGGCCCAGGGATCCTCCCTGCCCGCAGCGGATTTCGAACGTGTGTGCTCAACCTATGCAGCAACCGACATCCAGGGCTGACGCCCTCGCCGCCATCCCGGTGCCGATGCCCGACATCCGCACCGTGACCACGCCCCAGGGCCTGGTCCGCATCGAGCACCCCGCGGTCCTCAAGCCCTGGCTGGCGCGCCTCCTGCCCCCGACCCTCTCGCGCCCCATGCGCACCCTGGAACTGGACGCGATGGGCTCCTTCGTCTGGACGCACATCGACGGCATCGCGAGCGTGGCCGACCTGGCCCGCCGGGTGGAGGAGCGGTACTCCTGCTTCGCGGCGGAAGCCGAACAGGCCGTGGCCCTTTTCGTGCGCCAGCTTGGACAGAGGGGCATCGTCGCCTTGCGCCAAGACCGGAAGGACTGAAGGTTCTCAGCGCATCTCGCGCAGCAGTTCCGCGAACTCGGAAAGCATGGGGACGGTGTTGTGGCCGGTCTGAGGTATGACAACCAGCCTCGACAGGCCGGGACGAAAGGCGGCATGCAGATTTTCGGTGCTGCCGCGGGGCACGATCTCGTCGTGTTCCGCGGCCAGGATGAGGGTCGGCGCGGCCACTTGCGCGGCCCGGGAACGGGAGTCGAAGCGGTCGCGCAGGAGCAGGCGCACGGGAAAGAACGGATAGTGGCGAGCGGCCACGGCCGCCAGGCTGTCGAAGGGAGTGATGAGCACGAGCCCCGTCACGGGCCTGCTGCCGGCAAGGTGCACGGCCACGGCGCTGCCGAGGCTGCGACCGATGACGACAATGCTGTCGTGACGCCTGCGTACCATGTCGTACACCGCCAGGGCGTCGGCCAGCAGGGCCTCCTCGGAAGGGCTGCCCGTGCTGCCGCAATAGCCGCGGTAGTGCGGCAGGTACAGGGCGCTGTCCGGAAAGGCCTCGGCCAGTTCGGGCACGGCGCGCGGTGCGACCTCGGCGTTGCCGCCGAAATAGATGACCGCCGGGGCTCCCGCCCGTTCCCGCACGGTCACGAGGATTTCGGCGCCGTCGACAGGCAGGGAGACGGCACCAGCCACGGCAGCCTGCGGACACGGCTGCGGCAGATAGATGAGGGACCGCTGAAAGGCGAAGAGGACCGCGCACAGTCCGAGGTAGCACAGCGCGGCCGTGGCCGCGGCGGCCATCATGGAACGCGGCATGGTGCCAACCACGCCGCCGCGAACAGCAATGCCGCCCGAAGGCGGCATTGCGGACACGGGCGGGTCGTCATTCCTGCCATTCGAAAATGGTATCCAGTTGCGGGAGGAAAGGCCTGACCACTTCCTGGTTTTCCGGGGAGGTGGCCAGGGTCTTCTCCATTTCCGCCATGCTCTGCTTCATCTGTTCAACCATCTGCGCCTTGTATTCCGCCGGGATATCCTTGCTGGACGAAATTTCGTCCAAGGACTGCTGCATCTGTCCCAGCACGTCCTCCCCGTCCTTGCCGAGCTTCACGGCCATGTAGGCCTGGGTCACCTGCTGGGAGACCTCGCCCCAGCTCTCCACGCTGAAGCCGTGCTTTTTCAGCATGCCTTCAACCTCGCGCTGGTCTTTCAGGCTTCTGGCCCAGTCGCCCATGAGGCGGGACGTGCTCGTGGCGTCCCCGTCATCCTCGGCCTCGTCGGCATACTGGTCGAAATAGGGCTTGAGCTCCTGCATGGCGCCGATGAACCCTTCCACCTGCTTCGCTCCGAGCCCCGCGCACCACGCGGCCTGGGATACAAGCAGAAACGCCGGCACCATGATCAAAAAACGCCACAACCGCATAACTTCCTCCTTGCAGTCACGGGCAATGCATAATCGATTTGCACGGCCCCACTTCTCTTCATTGCGCTTTCGTGGCAATATATTTATGTCACCCCGAACTCAAGGGGCCAAGGGGCGAAATACCCCCATATTTTTACATACTTCACCTGGAGGCAGGCATGAATCCCAAGGAACTTCTGTATGCGAAATCCCACGAGTGGGTCAGAATCGAAGGCGACGAGGCCGTGGTGGGCATCACCCATTTCGCCCAGGAACAGCTCGGCGACCTGACCTTCGTCGAACTGCCCCAGCCCGGCGACCAGGCACAGGCCGGCAAGGAGATCGGCTCCGTCGAATCCGTCAAGGCGGCCAGCGAAATATACTCCCCCGTCAGCGGCGAAGTCGTGGCGGTCAACAGCGAGCTCGAGAACGCTCCCGAACTGATCAACAAGGAGCCCTTCGGCGCCGGCTGGATGTTCAGGGTCAAGCTGTCCGCAAAGCCCCAGGGCCTCCTCGACGCCGACGCCTACGCCGAACTCTGCGCGGCCGAGGCCCACTAATCACTACCCGGGCCGCCCTTCCGCTGCGCGAAGGTTCATCGCAGGACCTGACGAACTGCTCGCCTCCGGCTGGATGACCGCGGCCCCATACCCGGAGGCACCATGCCCTTCATTCCGCACACTCCCGAAGAACAGCGGGAGATGCTGGCCGCCATCGGCGTGGACAGCATCGAAGACCTGTTCGAGGATATTCCCGCAAAATTCCGGGCCGGGGATTTGAATCTCCCCTCGGGCCTCAGCGAGATGGAAGTCCGCCAGAAGCTCGAAAAGACGGCGGCCAGGAACCACACGGACCTGACCTCGTTCCTCGGGGCGGGCTTCTACGACCACTACATCCCCAGCGCCGTGGACGCCCTGTGCAGCCGCGGCGAGTTCTACACGGCCTACACCCCCTACCAGGCCGAGGCCTCCCAAGGCATGCTGCAGGCCATCTTCGAGTACCAGACCGCCGTGGCGCGCCTGATGGACCTCGAATACGCCAACGCGTCCCTCTACGACGGCGGCACGGCCCTGTACGAGGCCATCATGATGGCCGTGCGGCACACCAGACGTTCGCGCATCGTCATCTCCGAGAGCGTGAACCCCATCTACCGGGTCATGCTGGACAGCTACACGACCAACCTCAAGCTGGACCTGGTCACCGTCCCCCACAAGGACTGCAACACGGACATGGACGCCATGCTCGCCGCCCTGAACGACGACACGGCCGCGGTCATCGTCCAGAACCCCAACTTCTTCGGCACGGTCCAGGATTTCACGGCCCTCTTCGACAAGGCCCGGGAGCACAAGATCGTGTCCGTCATCTCGACCTACCCCGTCATGCAGTCGATCCTGAAGACGCCCGGCCGGATGGGCGCCGACATCGCCGTGGCCGAGGGCCAGAGCCTGGGCCTGCCCCTGAGCTTCGGCGGGCCGTACCTGGGCATCATGGCCTGCAACAAGCAGCTCATCCGCCAGATGCCCGGCCGCATCGCCGGCCGCACCGTGGACAAGAACGGCAAGACGGGCTTCGTCCTGACCCTGCAGGCCCGCGAGCAGCACATCCGCCGCGAGAAGGCCACGTCCAACATCTGCTCCAACCAGGCCCTGTGCGCCCTGCGGGCGCTGATGTACATGAGCCTGCTCGGGCCCCAGGGCCTGAAGAAGACGGCCCAGGTCGGCATTGAACGCGCCCACTACGCGGCCAACCGCCTGGAGCGGCTGCCCGGCGTGCACGTGGTCAACGCCCCCTTCGGCAACGAGTTCACGGTCAAGCTGCCCGTGCGCGCCTACGAGGTCATCGACAAGCTCCTCGACATGAAGTTCGTGCCGGGCTTCCCCCTGGGCCGCTACTACCAGGGCATGGACAACCACCTCCTGGTGGCCTGCACCGAAAAAACCACGAAGCAGTGCATCGGCATCCTGGCCGAACTGATTGGAGGCGCCCTGTGAAAACCCTTTTCCAAGATTCCTCCAAGGGACGCACCGGCGTGTGGCCCAAGGAACCCAAAGGCAACACCGAGGCCGACATCCCCGCCTACCTGCTGCGCGACACGGCGCCGAAGCTGCCCGAACTGTCGGAGATCGACGTCATCCGCCACTTCACCAGGCTCTCGCGCCTGAATTACAGCGTAGACAGCAATTTCTATCCCCTGGGGTCGTGCACCATGAAGTACAACCCCAAGTTCACCGAAGCCGTGGCCGCCCAGCCTGGCTTCACGAACCTGCACCCGCTCATCCCGCAGCTCAAAGGGGCCGGGCACCTGACCCAGGGCGCCCTGGAGGTCCTCTACGAGACCGAGCAGCTCCTGGGCGAGATCACGGGCATGAGCGCCTTCACCCTGCAGCCCATGGCCGGCGCCCACGGCGAACTGACGGGCGTCATGCTCATGGCCGCCTACCACAACGACAAGGGCAACAGGAAGACCAAGATCATCGTGCCCGACTCGGCCCACGGCACCAACCCTGCCTCGGCGGCCATCGCCGGCTACGACGTGGTCTCCATCCAGTCCAAGAACGGCATGATCGACCCCGACGAACTGGAGAAGGTCCTGGACGACGAGGTGGCGGGCCTGATGATGACCTGCCCCAACACCCTGGGCCTGTTCGAGTGCGGCCTGGAGCGCATCGTCAAGCTGGTCCACGGCGTGGACGGCCTGCTCTACTACGACGGCGCGAACCTGAACGCCATCATGGGCAAGATGCGCGTGGGTGACGTGGGCTTCGACGTCGTGCACCTGAACCTGCACAAGACCTTCGCCACCCCCCACGGAGGCGGCGGGCCTGGTTCCGGACCCGTAGGCGTCAGCCAGCGCCTGGTCGACTACCTGCCCATCTCGCGCGTGGTGAAGCTGGAGGACGGCCAGTACTACCTGAACTACGACTACCCCAAGTCCATCGGCTACATCGCGCCCTTCTACGGCAACTTCGGGGTCATCCTCAAAGCCTACGCCTACATCCTGCGCCTGGGTCGGGAGGGTATCGTGCGCGCCACGGAGAACGCCGTCCTGGCCGCCAATTACCTCCGCAAGCGCATCGAGGCGCACCTGGAAATCCCCCACGACCGCATCTGCATGCACGAGTTCGTGGCCTCGGCCGCGAAGCAGGCCGAAAAGGGCGTGCGCGCCCTGGACATCGCCAAGGCCCTGCTGGACAAGGGGCACTACGCGCCGACCATCTACTTCCCGCTCATCGTCAAGGAATGCCTCATGTTCGAGCCCACCGAGACCGAGAGCAAGGAAACCCTGGACGGCTTCGTGGACGACCTCATCGAGATCCTCGGCCGAGTGGAGACGGACCCGGAGTCCATCCACGACGCGCCGGTGACCACGCCCGTGCAGCGACTCGACGAAGTGCGCGCCGCGCGCAGCATGGAACTGGTGGACGACGCAGGACTTTAGCCCTCCGCAAAATCAGCACGCAGCAAAATAAAAAGCCCCCAAAAGGGGGCTTTTTTCATGAAATATCGAGTGGGAGTACAAAAAAACGTCAAAAAAAATTGCAATACATATTGAATTCTACAAAATCATATTAAATATTCTCATTTATATAAATTCAACATCAAGACAACATGCACCATTATACTTTCAATTCCAAATCACAATTATTAAAAAATTCTCCCAACATCAGAATTTGACCATGGATGCAGCTAACCGGAAACACGTTGCAAGGTAAAATGAAGTGATATAATTTCCCTGCATCACTGAACGGCTCCATGTAGGGAATTTCATGTCATACATTTTTGTAGTACCTGCGCTCTTGACTCTTGCCGGACTTGGATATGTATTCTTCGTACGCAATCCTGTCCCGAAGGATGTTGCCCGCCGCGACAACGTCTCGACACACATGCATCCGCATGCCGGGGCAAGAAATGCGTTCTCGGAGTGGGAGCTCGTGCTATCCCGCGCCCTGGACCATATCTACGGCGGGTCCCATGCCTCCACGGAACTGCAGATGACCCATGTCTACGAGGCCCCGCCGGCCCTGACCGTCACGGCCATGGCCAATCTGGTCAAAGCCTTCGACAAGGTGGGCACGCTGCATTCCTCCCTGTCGGCCCTGGACAACCCCGACGCCAGCATGAAGGACCTGGGCGACCTCGTGACCCGCGACCCGCTGCTCTCCGGGAGGGTGCTCAAGACCGTCAATTCGCCGTTCTTCCGCACGGCCATGGAGGTCAAATCCGTACATACGGCCGTGAACATCCTGGGGCTCGTCAACCTGAAGAATCTCATCGCCTTCGGCGTCCTGCCCTACTCTCTCTACAGGCACCCCGTTCACCGCCGCATGTTCAAGGGCATCTGGCAGCACATGAACGCCACGGCCATCACCGCGGCACACATGGCCAGGGCCCGCCAGGACCTGGACAGCGGCACCCTCTACACGGCCGGCCTCATGCACGACATCGGCAAGCTCGTCCTTGTCCTGCTCATGAAGAATCCGGACGAGAACGCCGACTTTCCTTATAACCTGAACCTCGAATACGAAAACCTCACGGCCACGCACCTGCAGGCTGCCTGGGTCATGGCCAAGTCGGGGGGCATCCCCGGACAGCTCAAGGCCCTGGTCCTGGACCATCACCTCCCGGCCCTGATCCCCGTCCAGCAGCTGGACTGCAACGCCGAGCACGCCAAGTACCTGACCGTCCTCTTCCTGGCCAATCAGGTGGCCAAGCTCATTTCCCCCGACGGCACGCTGCTCGACGACGTGAACCGGCTCGACCGCCTGGACCCCAGCTACCGCGAGATATTCTCCCAGGCCGAAGCCAGGGAAATCCTCCTCTGCCCGGGCCTCATCGACGACATCCTGGCCAACTTCCGGGTCGTGCAGGCGTCCCTGAACTAGGCGCGCCCGGTCCCGTCCATGCCGCGGGCCAGGTGCCAGGCCATGGCCCCGAGCAGGGCCACGCCCAGGCCCAGCACCGCCCAAAGGACAACCCGCGTCCAGTTGCGAGCGGGGCGCAACCGTTCCTCACCGCCGAGGGGTTTCCATGCCCCCAGAACAGCCTTGCCCAGCGGTGCGGCCCCGACTCCGCCATGGGTCAGCATCGGCGCCAGCAGATCGGCGCTGCCTTCAACGGACGGGTTGCCCACGGCCAGGGTATATGGCCCCTCGCCCTGGGCCATGAAGACCAGCTCGTGGGGCAGCCAGCCCACGCGCAGAGGCGCCTGGGCGCCCTGCATGACGACGCGCAT
>DPKT01000331.1 GCA_003542385.1 Desulfomicrobium sp. | reverse complement strand
GCCGGAACGGAATTGACCGTCAAGGCCGGCGGCAGCTTCATCAAGCTCGACCCCTCGGGGGTGAGCATTGTCGGAGCCAAGGTCAGGATCAACTCCGGCGGCAGCCCGGGCTCGGGCACGGGGGCGAAGCCGCTGTTGCCCTTGGACAGCCTCGTGCCGGAGGAAGGCCTGATGCCCTTCTGTCAGGCCGTCGTCTATGCACAGGCCCGGTATCTGATCCAGCCGATCATGAAGAGATGCCCCCAGCAAAGCGAGGCCGAGAATGCATGACATGCCCTTGGGCAGCGCGATGACGAAAATCCCGAGCCCAGGCCCCGCTCTTGACGACGCGCAGAGCAGGGGGTGGGGCGCCTGGCTCGTCCTCGATCCAGGCTGTCATCCTCAGGCCATCCAGCAACTCTATTCTACGGACCCCGATTCGGAAAAAAACCTGCTCTTCCTCGACTCGCCCCTTGAGCACATGCACGAACTCTCCCCCCGCTTCGCCGCCGTGAGGTCTGGCACCGCCATGCTGACCTGGCTCGAAAGCCACGACCCGCCGGGCTGGGGCATGATCCTGGCGTCTGACGCGCCGGCCGGAGAGGTCCTGGCTCATCTGCGCAGTCTTTTGCTGGTGAAGGCCGGCGGGGAGGATGTCATTTTCCGGATCTGGGACGGCCGCATCCTGAGCCGCATCTGCGAAGCCATGCCCGAGGAGGTTCCCTTGCTTCTGGGTCCGGTCCGGCGAGTCCTGACTCGAACGGAAGAAGAATCCTGGGTCCTCATCGACCGCCAGGATCCGCCTCATGCACCGTTCGGGACGTCAACCGCTCGCCAGTGCCCGTGGTACCTGTTCAGTTCCCGGCACGACGAAATCTTCCGGGACGGACGCGCTCGAACCGTCGCACGCAACATCGTCTTCACCCTCTACGGCGACGAACCGGAAACGGGTCCGGCCGCCTTGCCGGATGGTGAATCCCTCCTGGCCTTCGCCGTCCGCCACGTGGATCGGGGCTTGGCCCTGGGGCTGAACGGCGAGCGTTCCCTGGAACTGTTCGTCCGCTGCTGTCTGCTTCATGGCGAATCCTTCCCCGACGTCGACACCATGCCCGGACTCAGGCCCTTTGCAGCCCGGACCATGGATGAGGACGCTGCCGTCGCCGCCATGCTTACAATCTGCACCCAAGGAGATGCTCATGGCTGAACCGCCAACCTGTCTGACTTGTCCCAAACAGTATTGGATCGCCTTCGTGCTGGAGTCACAGGGCGGCGAGTCGTCCGACGGCTATGAACAGGACGGGAGGATGCCGGCCGGGACCGGCCCGGAGTGGCACTCGTTCTTCCCGGCTTCCGGAAGCGCCAGGGACGGCCATCGTCTGGCCTTGCTCCGTAACGTCGTCTGGCTCGACGAACAAGGAGCCCCCGTGAACGACATCATGCTCACGTATTACTGCTGTCCGGACATCGAAGCCACCGTGGCCATGCTCGCCGAACCCGCCTATGAACAGGTGCTGCCATGAAAACCCAGGTCAGGCCGAAACCGGCCAAAGCGCGCTACATCAACCCCATCATCCACAAAAAGACGCCCCAGGAGATGCTGCAACCCACCCTGGTCGTCAGCTGCGAGGTGAACCGCACCCATGTCTTTAGGGTCAAGCGCCAGACCGTGGCCATCGTCGTGGTCCCCGGCATCATGGCTTCGCGGCTGGCCGATCTCGAGAATTCAGCAATCTGGGATCCCGATGACACGCTTGTCATGGGCGCCTACCTCTTTGCCACTCCGCCAAAACGCCACGAACTCATTTTCGGAAAAGGCCGTAAGGTGATGACCCAAGGCGGTGCCGACCCCTACAAGGGTTATCCCAAGGCGCGGGAACGGGGATGGCCAGGCATCTCCTGGGACTGCTACGGCAAGCTGCTCGGCGATCTTCAAACTTGGAACACCCCGTTGAAGAAGCTTCTAGACCTGCCGGTCTATGCTTTCGGGTACGATTGGGTCGAATCCAACCGTACGACAGGGAAACGGCTCCAACAATTCATTGCTGATATCAAGGCGGACAAGATCATCATCGTGACCCACTCCATGGGCGGGCTGGTGTCCCGTTACGCCCTGGCGGGAGAAGGCGGGGCGGCCCTGGCCGAGAGAGTGTTGGGCGTCGTGCATGGCGCCCAACCTGTGCACGGCGCGCCCGACGCCTATCATCGCCAGATCGCCGGCACCGGCGGAGGCATCCTCAACTGGGCCATCAGCCGGGTCCTCGGCTCCGATGGGCCCCACATTACCGCCATCTTCCCGCACTCGCCCGCCGCATTGCAGCTCCTGCCCAACCAGTTCTACCGTACCAACCACGGCTCACCCGCCTGGCTGCATATCCAGGATCTCGATGACCCGGAGCGGTTTTCATCCTATCCCCAAAGCGGAGACCCGTATCAGGACATCTATCTCAAAAGCGCTCACCGGGATTTCTGGGGTATGATTCATGGGGAATGGTTCCAGCCCAAGGCTGAAGGGCCGGAGATCATAGAACGCTCGCTTAAGGGCGACATATCAGGAGGGGATCGCACGGCGATAGAAAAGAGTATTGCCTGGAATTTAAGGAAGCACCTCTTTAAGGCCAAAGAATTCCATGAAATCATCGGCTCATATTGCCATCCCAGAACGGTCCAGCTTTTCAGCAGCGGCGGGAATAAGACTGTCAGCGAGGTCTGCTGGCTGGCTAAGGACATCACCAAGTTCATCCTCGAGACTGCCTCGTTTCAGCACTTTGCGAACACACACCTTGCCTTCAACACGTCCCGCGCCTCAGCCCAGAATGCGACGTTTCTGAGGGAGGTCAAGGACGCCGACCGGCAAGGCTTCGGGAAATACCGCGAATTCCGCTGGCGAAAGCAGGACGGGTCGCTGGGCGAAATCGTGCCCCTGGATGCGCGCCTTGCCGACATCCGCCGGAGAATCACCGCGGAGGGGTTGCGTCTGTACCAGCTTCGCATTTCCGAAGCCGGCGAGGATGTTGTCGACCGCCCCGGCGGCAGTTCCACCCATTTGGGCGACGGCACTGTCCCCCTTGGTTCGGCGACCGGCATTAAGCCTGACCTGTCAGGCTGGGGACCTAACGTGCACCTTCTGCCATACTGGGAGGGTCCTGGCGGGGAACGAAGGGAAGCAACCGGCCGGGTCAACCAGAAGGAGCACAGCGCATTCTATGACGACAACGCCGTCAAGGCCGTCAAACGAATCGTCCACAACCTCTGCTTCGGCTGGTTGAAAGGGGAATTCACATGAGGATTTCAGGCCGTCACCTGCTGCTTGGAATTCTGCTTTCTTTCATCATCTACATCATCATTTCCATCATCGGAGTGTTCGTCCCCATGATCATCGACTCAGCCAAACCCGACCCGAAACTGCCTCCTCTGGCCGTGGACCTCTACCCCATGGGCCGTTTCATGTTCCCTGTGCCCAAAGGCTTGGGCTTGAAGGTGGCCGGCACCACGTTCAAACTCAATAAGATCACCATCGAGGAAATACCTTGGAAAAAAGAGGTTTCCCGCGAAGAATACCTGCACGAAACGTGGTTGTCTGTTCGCTCTGTAGAACGGGAAAATTACGAAGAAGCAGCGTCGGTAGGCCCGCATACGCAAGGAGGTTGGGCGGAAGAGGATATTACGTCGCTTTGCGGACATCCGGCCATGCTCCTCTGCTACAATGGCAACATGGCCGACCATAACATCGACGTTCACATCGGCCTGCCTGATGTCATCCTACGCCTGATCGAGAGCCGGCCCTATGATGTCGGCGAGGAATGCCTCGACATGGAGGGCCCCATTCTGGACCTTCTCAAACACTACCGTTTCGGCCGTCAGAACGTCAGTCCGGACAGTTTCTTCTCCGCCGCCGGGAGATTCGAGGGGGTCAAGTCGTGGAGGGAACAGGCGGGCATAGGACTTGAACAGCCCACCGAAGGCACAAGGCCCAGGATTCATCTTGCCTTTGACACCTATCCCGTCAGCAGTCCCGGCGAACCGCCGAAAAGCGTTATCACCATAATACCTTGGGCCACAATGAACGGCTTGCAACTGCGCATTCTGCGCTCGCAAAAACGAGTCCTGGCTGGAATGGAAGGTTTGGAAGAAGTGTATCTCGGAGACAACAACAATGACGAGGAACCTCGCTTGATCGCTTCCTGGAATTACCATGGTGCGGGAAACGACCCGGAAAAGCCGATGATGGAGATCAAGCTGACCTGTCTGGAAAGCGCCAAGGAAGACGCCCTGCGCATGTGGGACGCGATCATGAAGAACTTCACCACGGTGCGGGAATACTACGGACGGAGGTCGTGAACTCCGTGCATCCACCCGTCGTGATTAAGGAAAAAGAAAGGGCAGGCCTGAGGACCTGCCCTTTGTGCGTCTAGTTGGCGCCCGGCTGTTTTTCCAGGTGGCCCGGGTTGTAGAGATGGCGGTCGCCCGCGGCAGGCGGCGTCCACTGGTAGATCCAGGTTTCGGTCAGGGGGCGTCCGTCGGCCTCAAGGTAGAGGCGCAGGTTGATGGGGTTCTGGGTGTCGTCCGGCGGCACGACGTCGAACATGCAGCGGAAGCCGTTTATGGCGTGCTGGGGCCGGACCGAGGTGATCTCGATGCGGCCGGCCGAGGTCTCCAGGACCGGCTTGATCTTGGTGTCCTTGCCGATCATGGCCAGATCGCCGCCGGAGAAGTCCACGGCGAAGCGCTGGCTGTAGTACTTGCGGATGACGCCGACCACGCCGCCCAGGCCCGTGAAGGTGTCCACGACCTTGCCCAGCTTCGTCTGGGAAGGGGGATTGGTGCCCCAGTACATGTTGTAGCTGTAGAGCAGTTCCTGGCCGGCCTGGACGGGCTCGGCCGGGTTCCAGAAAGCCACGATGTTGTCGAAGGTCTCGTCGAGGTTGGCGATCTCGACCAGTTGCACGAAGCCGGTGCCCCACTGGCCGATTGGCTCGATCCAGACGCTCGGGCGCTTGTCGTAGAACACGCCGTCGTCCTGGTAATGGTCGAAGTTCTGGTCGCGCTGGACCAGGCCGAAGCCGCGCGGGTTGTTGTCCATGTAGGCGTTGAAGCGCAGGAAGGGCGGGTTGTTCAGGGGCCGCCATAGCCACTCGCCATTACCGTTGTGCATGGCCAGGCCGTCGGAGTCGTGCAACTCGGGGCGCCAGTCGTGGTTCATGCGGCGGTCGTTCTCGCCGACCATGAACATGCTGGTCAGGGGGGCGATGCCCAGGCGCTCGATGGCCTTGCGCGGGTAGACGGCCGCATCGACGCGCATGGTCAGCATCTGGCCGGGGCGGATGTCGAAACGGTACGCGCCGGTCACGCTGGGCGAGTCGAGCAGGGCGTAGACCGTGGCCGTGTCGCTGCCGGGACGGGGCTTTTCCAGCCAGAAATGGGTGAAGGTCGGGAACTCCTCGTCGCGCGGCAGGGCCGTGTCCACGGCCAGGCCGCGGGCCGACATGCCGTACTGCATCTCGCCGCCCACGGCGCGGAAGTAGCTCGCGCCCAGGAAAGCCACGAGGTCGCGGGTCCAGTCCGTGTGGTAGCGCAGGCGAAAGCCGGCGAAGCCGAGGTTCTTGGGCAGGTCCTTTCCTTTGACGCCGGACTTGCCGTAGGTGAAGAGGTCGGGGGTGTAGTCGAGCTCTTTGACCTTCCCGTCCTGAAGTTCATAGATGGTGATGGGCGTCTTGAAGAAGAGGCCCAGGTGGAACAGTTCGGCCCGGAACAGGGACGCGTCGCTCTTCCACAGGGCGTGCTCCGAGTCGAAGGCCAGCTGCATGTAGGCGTCCCAGCTCAGGTTCTTGAGGGATTCCGGGATCTCGCCGGCGTGGTCCACGTAGGGCTGCTGCGCCAGATGGCGGGCGCGGCCCTTGAGCCAGGCGTAGTCGAAGTTGGTGCCGCCGGTCGGAGTCGGCAGGTCCGTGGCGGCCAGAGCTGCCGTGGACAGGACAAGGGATGCGCCAAGGAGGATCGTGCAGAGCAGTATGGCAAGGGGATGACGCTTCATGGTTCGTTTCTCCGGTTATTCCGAAAGTTCCTGTTTGGTCACGGCCTCGGACTTGATGCGGTCCAGGAGGTCGGCGAGGGCGGGCTTGACGTTTTCGCGGATGTCGCCGGCCACGATGAGGAAGAGCAGGTCGTCGCCCGGCACGTACTCGCCGCTTCTGGCTTCGGCCACCGCGCGGAAGATGCCCGGGCGGGCCTCGATCTCCTTGCGGATTGTCTCGACCTTGGTCTGATCGACCTCGATCTTCACGCGGCCGACCTTGCTCTTGTCCTTGCGTGACCAGGCCCGGACCACGCCGTTGTGGACCAGAACCATGCCCACGTTCTCCCGGAAACCCGGTTCCGTCTTGAGTTCCGCTATCTTTTTGCTGATGTCCATGGAGTCCTCCTTATCGGGCTTCCAGTTCGTTCAGGTGGGTGCGTGCGAAGTCCAGGCCCGGGTCGAGCCGCAGGGCCTCGCCCAGCAGTTCCCGCGCCTTGTCCGCGTTGTTCATGAATTTATGGCACAGGCCCAGATTTGCAAGATCCATGGCCGAGCCGCTGTCCAGACTCAGGGCCAGTTCGAAATTGGCCGCGGCGCCCGCGTAGTGCTGTTGCTTGAAATACGCCACCCCGCGCAGGTTGAAGTACTCCTTGACCTCGGGGCAGTGATCCACGGCCCGGTCCAGGTGCGGGATGGTCTCGGCCCACAGGCCTTGCTGGGACAGGGCGTAGGCCTGGTAGAAGGCGGCCAGGCCGCGGTCGTCGCGTTCGGGCTGCTGCGGCTCGGCCTCGGCGAACCAACTGGCTGCCCGGTCGATCTCGCCCCGGCGCAGGTCCACCAGGCCCCGGAAGAAGGGCAGGTAGTGGGCGTCGGGATAGACTTCTTCCAGCACGGACAGGCCCGCTTCGGCCTGGTCCGGGTCCATGTCCTCGGCCAGGATGCGGCCGACGAAGAGGCCCAGGGAGGCCATGGGCGTGCGCTCCCGGAACAGGAAGCCCGGGATGAAGTTGTAGTTGGCCGGGATGCCAAGGCCCGGCTGCGTGGTGTCGACGGAGAAGAAGGTGAAGCCCTGCTCATTGAGCCGCGCGCAGAAGTTCACGAGCTCCGTGGCGATGTCCGCGTCCTGGTTCGAGGGCAGACTGTGGATGGAGACCGTGGGGCCCGACGTCAGCCAGCCGAACTGGTCGGGGTGGGTGAACTTGGGCAGGCCCGAGGCTTCGTAGTTGCTGCAGCTCTCGAAGTCGCCGCCGAGCTGGGCGATCTCCGTCAGGGCGCGGATGGCCGCCTTCTGGGGCGACGAGGCCGTGCCGGCGGTGAAGACGATCTCGCTCTTGTGCGGGAAGGTGCCCGGGTCAAAAACCAGGGCCGCCACCGTGGGCACGGGCAGGCCGAGGCTGAAATCCTTGAGCCAGACCTTGAGGCCGTTGCGGATGAACTTGTCGTAGAGTTCGACCAGCACCGGGTCCGTGAAGGAGGCCGGGTCGATGCTTGGCGTCTCCTGCCGCGTACGGTCGACCACGGCGCAGACGTGGCGTTCTACCAGTTCGCAGCCGCCCTGGAGCATGGACTCCTCCAGGGTGTTGCCGGCCGAGGAGCCGTTGAATTCGTTGAGCTTCTTGAACCAGTCCAGGGGGGCCATGTATTCCTTCCCCGTGCCGATGTCCGTGACCGGCGTGAAGCTCCATGGCAGGAGGTCCAGGATGCGGGCCGCGTCCTCTTCACGGGCCTTATCGGCCACGGACTGGATCAGGAAGGAGATGGGCAGCAGGCTGTCGCCGAAGGCCTGGCGGGCCTGGGACCAGGTCATGGGCCGGAAGTTGCCGGGGTTGTTCCAGAAGGAGAAGTAACTGAAGCGCTCGGCCAGCTCCATCAGCGCCGAGGCCTCGGCCTGGGCCGGGGAGGCGCCTTTGCCCATCTGCTTGCGGGTGGGCATGACCTCGCGCGCGTCCTCGCCGCAGATGGACATGAAGACGGGGATGCCCAGCCGGCCGGTATCGATGCGCCGGGTCTGGGCCAGGATGCGCTTGCCGGAGCGGGACAGGGCCTCGCGGGCCCTGGCGACGGTTTCCTCGGGTGTGCAGGTCTTGTCCAGGTCCGTGACGTAGCCCTTGGGGCAAGGGTTTATTTTGATCATAATGGTCCGAATTGAAACGGTTTGGGTTGGCGCGGTTCCGGGCGGCCGGAGAGCCGGTCGGGGAATCCGCAGAACGCCGTTGTGGCGGGGGTTCGCGCACAAGTCAATGGGCTTTGTATTCGGGCCGCGGTGTGCTAGAAATCAAAAATTAGTCTCAATCCGATCCACAAGGAGCGCCACATGATCGACGGACAACGCTTTCTTCTCGGCGGGGCGGACGGGGCCGGCGTGTACCAGCTGGCTGCCATGGGCAACCGGCACGGGCTGGTGACGGGGGCCACGGGCACCGGCAAGACCATTACCCTGCAAGTCCTGGCCGAGAGCTTCTCGCGCATGGGCGTCCCAGTCTTCGCCGCGGACATCAAGGGCGACCTGTCCGGCATCGCTGCGCCCGGCAATCCCCACCCGAAGATCGATGAACGCCTCGCGCTCATGCCGGCCGAGGGGTTCGCCTTCGAGGGCAACCCGACGGTCTTCTGGGACGTCTTCGGTGTTTCGGGGCATCCCCTGCGGACCAGCGTCTCGGAGATGGGTCCCCTGCTGCTCTCGACGCTCATGGAGCTCAACGAGACCCAGACGGGCATCATGTACGCCTGCTTCCGCATCGCCGACGAGCAGGGTCTGCTGCTCCTGGACCTCAAGGACCTGCGGGCCATGCTGTCCTTCATGGCCGAGAACGCCTCCGAACTTCGCGGGACCTTCGGCAACATCAGCCCGGCCAGTGTCGGGGCCATCCAGCGGCAGCTCCTGGTGCTGGAGGAGCAGGGCGGGGACGTGTTCTTCGGCGAGCCGGCCCTGGCCCTGGCGGACCTCATGCACACGGATTTTTCCGGGCGCGGGGTGATCTCACTCCTGGACGCGGCCGGCCTCATGGCCCGCTCTCCCAAGATCTACGCGACCTTTCTGCTGTGGCTCCTGTCGGAGCTCTTCGAGCAGCTGCCCGAGGTCGGCAACCCCGAGCGCCCGAGCCTCGTCTTCTTCTTCGACGAGGCGC
>DPKT01000330.1 GCA_003542385.1 Desulfomicrobium sp. | reverse complement strand
AGCGCGAGCATCTCGGAGCTGCCCCGACCGCCGGCCACGGCCAGCCGGAAGGAGGCGGGCAGGAGGGCCAGGGCGCGGATGAGGATGTGGACGCCCTTGAGGCGGAAATTGGTGCCCGCGGTGATGATCAGGTCCCCCTGGACCGGGAGGCCGAAGCGTTCGCGCAGGGCGGGCTTGTCCTCCGGTCGGCCGGGGTGGAAGCGGTCGAGGTCGGGCTGGTTGTAGATGACGGGGATGCGGCCGGCGTCGAGGAAGGGAAACGTCTGCGTCGTCAGGTCGCGCACGAAGTGGGAATTGGCCACCAGAACCCGCGTGCGGCGAGCCTGCAGGCCCTCGATGACCCGGGCGAGCTGCTTGCCGGGCGAAAGGCGGCGGGAGAGGGTTTTCAGGGCGCGCGGCAGGCCTTCGTCGTAGGCCTTGATCGAATGGGCCCAGAAGAGCCCGGTGGGACCGCCCGAAAGGCGGGCGACATCCTGAAACACGGTGTTCCCCAGCCCGACGGTCACGTCGAATTTCTCCCTGCGGCGTACGTACTCGGCGGCCAGGGCGAACCACAGGGTCTTGCCGAGCTTGCCCGGCACGGGCCGGCCGACCCGGATGACACGCACGCCTTCGGGGGCCTCTCCATCCTGCTTCGCGCAGACGAAGGTCACGTCGAAGTCGCCGCACGCGGCGAGGTATCCCGCCAGGCGGAAACCGAACTGTTCGGCTCCGCCGTAGCGGCTAAGGTTCGGCAGCAGCAGGGCGACGCGTTTCATCGCAGCCCCTCGTACACGGCCAGGGTGCGGGCCAGGAAATCCCGCTCCGAGAGCCCCCCCATGCGTCTGCACTGGCCTTCGCGCAGGGCCGTCACCAGGCTCGAGTCCGTCATGGCCGCGCGGATGCGCAGGGCCATGGCGTCCACGTCCCCGGCCGGGAAGAGGGCCGCGGTTTCGAGCAGGTCGGGCATGACGCCCACGTCCGTGCCGACCAGTGGCACGCCCGTGGCCATGATCTCCAGGGCCGCCCGGGCGATGGTCTCGGACCACAGGGACGCCACCACGCCCAGGTCCAGGGCGTTCAGACAGGCGGCGATGTCCGGGCGCTTGCCGGTGATGGTCGTCACGTCTTCGATGCCGTGTTCGGCGATCCAGCCGCGCACGGTCGACTCCGGCGTGGCCGAGTCAAAGCCCAGCAGGAGGAGGCGCAGATTCCCCGCCCCCTCGCGGCGCAGCCGGCTCACGGCTTTTATCAGCTCAAGCTGGCCCTTGACGCGGTCGAAGCGGCCCAGCAGCCCGACGACGAAATCGTGTTCCGCGTAGCCCAGCTCCGCCCGGATGCGCTCCCTGGCTCCGGCGTCGGGGTGGAACGCGGCGGTGTCCACGCCGCCGAGGATCTCGTGCAGCCTGGACGGCGACATGCCGAAGGCGTCCCGGAAATGGCGGGTCATGGGCGAGTTGGTGGTGATGACCGCATCGCTGACCGCGTTGTGCAGCCAGCGGTTGACGATATTGGCCTTGGGCAGGCGCTGGTCGCCGCGGGTGCGGACCAGCCCGAAGGAGCCTAGCTCCCTGCGCAGCAGCCCCCACAGGAGGAAGGCCTCCCCGCGGTGGCAGTTGACCACATCGGGCTTGAACTCCCGCACCAGGCCCTTGAGTTCGGCGTACAGCGCGGCTATGCCCCAGGGAGTGGTCGTGTTCAGGTCCATGAGCCGCATGTGCAGCCCCCACTCCTCGCCCTTGCGGGCCGAGAGGGTGCCGGGCAGGCCGAGGACCAGCACATCGTGGCCGGCCTCGATCAGCAGGCGGCTGAGGAACATGCCGTACCACGCGGTGGCGTTGAACCACCGCACATTGACGACCTGGATGCATCTCATGACATGTGTTTCCGTGATTATTCCCACCCACAACAGGGCGGATGTTCTGGGCCGGGCCGTGGCCTCGGTGCTGGCGCAGAGCCGGCCCGACCTGGAGCTCATCGTCGTCGACGACGGCTCCACCGACCGCACCGCAGAGGTCCTGGCCGGATTCGACGATCCCCGGCTTACGGGAATGCGTCAGGAAAATAAAGGGGTCAGCTCCGCCCGCAACCTGGGCATCGCCGCCAGCCGGGGCCGCTACATCGCGCTCCTGGACTCGGACGATTACTGGCTGCCGGAAAAGCTTGAGCGGCAGGTCCGCTTCCTGGTCGAAAGCGGTCTGCAGATCTGTCAGACCGACGAGATCTGGATCCGCGACGGCGTGCGGGTCAACCCGCGCTTCAGGCACGCTAAGCCCGCGGGCTGGTTTCTGGAAAAATCCCTGGAACTGTGCCTGATCAGCCCGTCCTGCGTCATGTTCTCGCGTCGGCTGTGGGACGAGCTGGGGCCGTTCGACGAGCGCCTGCCGGCCTGCGAGGACTACAGCCTGTGGCTGCGGGTCGGGGCGCGCCATCCCGTCGGGCTCGTGCCCGAGGCGTTGACCGTCAAGACCGGTGGGCACGCGGACCAGCTTTCCCGGCGCATCATCGGCCTGGATCTGTACCGCGTCTACGCCGTCGTCGATCTGTTGCGGACCATGGACCTGACCGCCGAGCAGCGGGCCATGGCCGTGGCGTCCCTGCGGGAACGGGTCCGGCTCTACGCCCAGGGATGCATCAAGTACGGCAAGGACGAGGAGGCGATGCGAGTGCGGGAGCTGGCGGCGCCTTTCCTGCCGTGAATTCCCGGCTGGGGTTCACTCCCGAATCTTTCGACACACAATTTCGATTCCACGTCAACGTACCAGTCTCCCCATTTCATCCGCCTTGTTGATGCATACTTTTCCCGACGACATATAGAACCGTTCCCAATGTCATGCTCCTGCGAGACATGATACGTCCATGCCTGTCCGTCCGCGCCGGGGAATAGCGTCCGATTCCCTTCCCGCGGAGGCCAAAGCCATCAGGGCGGCTCATGTTCCTCTCTCCCGCCAAAAGACCCTGATGCAACGCGCCATGAAGGAAAGGCTGTGAAAACATATCTCATCACGCTGATTTCATTGATTTTGTTCGTAAACAGTACTGCATTTTCATATGAATGCGGCAATTCTACAGAAGATAACGCATTTTTATCAGATGATTTTTATGAATTTTCCAATATATTCATAAATGATCAGTATTTCCAAAAAAAACACTCAAGCGATCATGTTATAATTTCACTTATTGACACAGAGTTTTATTTAATTCCTCAAAAGATTAAAAAATCAATTGATAAAAAAGATATAAAATATCCAATAATACCTTCATTCGATATATTGAATGAAGATAAGCAAAAATTAAAAATAGTTCAGATTGATAAGAATAATGCTGAAATAGTCAGATCGAAAGACGACACAGGGCTTCTTGTGAAATATCATTTTAAAAAAAATAAATGCTGGAATCTATATATGATTGAAGACGATTCAATATAAAATCGAAGGAGTGATATGCCTTTCAAAAAAGCTATCGACACCATTCTTCCTGAACAGGCCGGGAATTCGGCCCACACAACGGCGCCCTTCGGGGAAGAACGCCCATCCGGGCCTCACGGTGGAGTGGATTTCAATTACGAAGGAGGCCAGACAGGGATCAACCTGAACCATCCTGCTCTGCACTCGCCCGTGTCCGGAACAGTGGAAATGCCTCCGGTTGGTGGGCAATACGGCACAATCGGAATTCGCGACGACAAAGGCAACCTGCACCAGTTTCTTCATACTAACACCCAACGCGTTCGGAACGGCCAACAGATACGTGTCGGAACTCCGCTGGGAACTATGGGGGGAAGGGGGCCAAAAGGCAGTGATCACTACTCGCAGCATGTCCATTACCAGATGAAAAATGCTGACGGGGAAATCATCAACCCACAGCAATGGTGGGATAACAGCGCCAACAGTCCCTGGTTCACTTTCGAGGTCGAGGGCGGGCCCGATTTCGGAGTCTTCGCCTTCTCCGGCACCGAGGAGGTGCATCGGCCCTTCGAGTTCGAGATCGAACTGACCCACGAGTCGTCATCCCTGGATTTCTCCGGCCTCCTCGGCCGGCCCGCCTGCCTCTCCATCGCGGACCGGAGCGGCGGCGCCCGCTACGTCCACGGCGTCGTTCGACACTTCAGGCAGTTGCATACCGCCAATCTCCGTACCCACTACCGCTGCCTGCTGGTCCCCCGCCTGTGGTTCCTGGGCCTGACCACTGACCACCGCATCTTTCAGAAGATGAACGTGCTCCAGATCATCGAGCAGGTTTTGAAGGAACAGAACTTCACGGGCGACAGCTACGCCTTCAAGTGCTTCCACGACTACGCCGCCCGCGAGTACTGCGTGCAGTACGGCGAGACGAGCCTGCACTTCATCTCCCGTCTGTGCGAGGAGGAGGGCGTCTATTTCTACTTCGAGCACGGCCCGGACCGGCATGTGCTGTGCTTTTCGGACCGCGAGGGCGGCCCCCGAATCGGGGGCGAGAGCCGGCTGCGTTTCCATCCCGGCGCGGGGACCGTCGTGGACACGGCAACCATAAGGCGCGTCCTGCTCGGCCAGGCCATCCGCAGCGACTCGTCCACCTACCGCGACTGGAATTTCGAGAAGACGCGGCTGAACCTGGAGGTCGGCGAGCGGGAAACGAGCCACGTCAAGGCCCCTGTCCCGGCCGGGATGACCCTCGAACGCTACCGCTACCCGCACCTCTACCAGTTGCAGCGGGAGGGCAAGCGCTACGCCCACCTCGAGTTGCTGCGCCAGTTGAGCCTGGGCCTGTGGATAGAGGCCGAAACCGACGTGTCCAGGATGAACCCCGGTTTCGTGTTCGAGATGTTCGGCCACCAGCGTCAGGAACTCAACGCCCGCTGGTGGGTCGTCCGGGTCGAGCACCGGGGCGAGCAGCCCCAGGTGCTGGAGCACGAGGCCCCGGACCGGGGCATGAGCTACGGGGCCAGGCTGCTGGCCATCCCTGACTCGACGCGTTTCGTGCCCGCGTCGGAGCATCCCAAGAACCGCGTCCTCGGGGATCAGACGGCCATCGTGACCGGCCCCGAAGGCGAGGAGATCTTCCCGGACCGGTACGGCCGGGTGAAGGCGCAGTTCCACTGGGACAGGCTGGGCGGATACGACGAGAACACGACCTGCTGGATCCGCGTGTCCCAGGGCTGGGCCGGCGGCCAGTACGGGACCATGGCCATCCCCCGGATCGGCCACGAGGTCGTCGTCTCCTTTCTGGAGGGCGACCCGGACCGGCCCGTCGTCACGGGCCGGGTCTACAATGCCGCCAACCCGGTCCCGTACGTCCTGCCGGAGCACAAGACACGCACGGTCTTTAAGTCCCTGTCCTCGCCGGGCGGGGGCGGCTTCAACGAGTTTCGCGTGGAGGACAGGAAGGGGCAGGAGGAGATCTACGTGCACGCCGAGAAGGACGTGAACGTGCACGTCAAGAACGACTGGAAGGAGCATATCCTCCACGACCAGCATCGCACCATCGACCATTTCTCCTACTCCCTCGTGAAGGGCGAGGATCACCAGACCGTCGAGAAGGACCGCAAGGTCGAACTCCTGGCCGACGACCATCTGACGGTCAAGGGAACCCGCCATACCCGGATCGGAGAGAAATGGCTGCTCCGGGCCGGGGACGAGGCCCACATCAAGGCCGGGATGAAGACCGTCATCGAGGCCGGTACGGAGTTGACCGTCAAGGTCGGCGGCAGCTTCATCAAGCTCGACCCGTCGGGGGTGACCATTGTCGGGGCCAAGATCCGGATCAACTCCGGCGGCAGCCCGGGCTCGGGCACGGGGGCGAAACCGCTGTTGCCCTTGGACGGGATCGTGCCGGAGGAAGGGCAGGTGCCGTATTGTCAAAAAGTGATTTTCAACAAAGCCCGTGAACTCGATGAGGCGGTCGTCAAGTTATGCCCCTTGGAACGGGGTGCTGGATATGACGCTGGGGCAACCATGCCACAATCAAGTAAAACTGATGACGCAACGATATGCTATACTTAAAACAATCAATATATAAACAGTAAATCACGAAATATGTTCTTTTCAATATGCTTTGATGTGGACGGCAACGCATTCAAAAAAGCTGCAGAAACATGGATAAAAAGATTAAGATTGCATGAAGTGATGCAAGACGATACTCTTTATATGAGTGTTGGTGTCAAGTCATGACCGCAATTTAAGAAAACGTGGATTGCTATATACAAAACATCAATCAATAACAATTTTAATATTGTAGAAGGAAGGATATTTACTCATGCGAGTTTAGGATCAGGCCGTAATCAGGGTCTGGAGTTTCGTGCAGATCCTAACGATCCGTTTGCAAATGATCCTCTTGCCGATGAAACAACTCTGCAATTATCTGAGATAAATTCGCTTGAAATTTTACCATGGAAAGCAAATGGTTCTTTATGGATACATGGTTGTAATACAGGAGTAGAAAGGGAAGGTTGGTCTCCTGCACAAGCATTTTCTTCGATGCAAAAATTTTTACATACGGAACAACGGGGTGCGCATACTTCTCTGAAAAATATGACTCTTTTGATCGTCATGACTCTTTTGGAGACGACCCGTTATACCTCAGGGCTTACAAAAGAGGAAAAAACATTGGAAACGGAGAAGAGTCAACAGGAATGCCAATTCCAGAAAAGATGTTTTCTCCATGAAAAATTCATACAAGGAGGAATTAATGCGATTATATTTAAAATTTTATTTTGCATTATTTTACATTTTTATATTTATATATATTATACTCACTGCGATATTTTTTTACAAAATAATTTTTGAATCTAATCATATTGGGATCAATCCTATAAAGTTTATATATATATTTATATTCATCGCTATTTTTTACTCTGAAAATTTATTCATAGTAAGCACTCGCAGAAATTCTATATTTATGTTGTTAATATGTGTCATATCGATCTCTGTAATTCACTTTATGAATAATTATAACATACTTGTTGAATATCATGAATGGATTCAAAGAGGCATGCCTTCAAAGCCATGGGAGTAGATGACTGAAATCATTGGTTGTCATTCATGGTGAAATTCTGTCAAAATAATGAAAACTACAGCCATCATTAGCCTCTTTCTCAAGGGAGCATTCCTCTTTTTCACCACGTAATAATTGTTAATATTTGGTAAGTATTTGATCAGATTTTGCAAAATTGACCGTGTATAAAGAGAAATATCATGCATGAAGCAGTCAATACGATTGCAGGGCGAAAAATTTGCGATCCCAAAGACGTCCTTGAAGAAGTCCTGAGCAAAGGCTGGAGCGCCTGGCTTGTCCTGGACCCAGGCTGTCACCCTGACGCGCTTGCGCAACTCTACGCCCTGGAGCCCGACAGGCAAAAAACGCTGCTCTTCTTCGATTCCTGCCTGGAGCACATGCACGAGCTCTCCCCCCGCTTCGCGCCCGTGACGCCTGACTCTCCAGTCCTCGACTGGCTCGAAGAACACGACCCCAAAGGATGGGGCATGGTTGTAGCCTCGGATGCGACATCCGAAGACATCCTGGCCCACCTGCGAAGCCTGCTTATGGTCAGGACGGAAGGAGAAAACCTCATCTTCCGCGTCTGGGACGGAAGAATTCTGGCGCGCATCTGCGCCGCCATGCCCGAAGAGACGCAGCTGCTTCTGGGCCCGTTGCGGCTCGTCCTGACCCGCACGGTGGAGGAGGGCTGGGTGCGCATCGACCGGCCCGACCGGCCCGCCGAGCCCGCCGAAACGAGCGGTATCGTCCATTCCTGTCCATGGTACCACTTCAGCACGCGCCACGCCGAAATTTTCAGCGAAGGGCGCGCTCTGGTGATGGCCCGCAATGTTGTCTTTTCCCTATGTGGATCGACTCTGGATGCGCTTCCGCCCATGCCTCCCGAAAATGAACCGTTCCCGGCCTTCGTCGTCCGCCATGTGCGCAGGGGACTCGCCCTGGGGCTGTCCACCCAGGGAGCCCTAGAACTGTTTGTCCGCTGCTGCCTGCTGCACGGGGAATCCTTTCCCGACACCGAGGTCTTTCCCGCACTCAGGATCTTCGCTGTCGGAAATGTCAATGAGGACGCGGCCGTTTCCGCCATGCGCACCATCTGCACCCAAGAAGGTCATCGTGGCTGAACACGTTTGTCTGGACTGTCCGAAAGAGTACTGGATCGCATTTGTCCTGGAATCATATGGAGAGGAAGTACGGGTGGGCGAATCGGCGCATTCGTTCAGACCCGCCAACGGCTTGGACATGTTCACATGCTTTCCGGTTTCCGGCTCCCAGGAAAAGGCATCCTCCCTGACCCCGGTGCGCAATGTCGTCAGGCTCGACGCGCAGGGCTCCCCGGCCAACGACGTGTCCATCGACTATTTCCTCTGTCAGGACATGGAAGCCCACGTTAACCTGCGCGCGGAATCCCCGCACCTGAAGGTGTTGCCATGAAAAAAATGGTCAGGCTCAAACACGCCACGGATGACTACGTCGGCCCCAGAATCCACGAAAAGACGCCGCAGGAGATGTTTCACCCCGTGTGGCCTCCAACTGCGAGCTGAACCGGACCCATGTCTTCCGAGTCAAAAGGGGGACCGTGGCCATCGTCGTGGTGCCGGGGGTCATGGCGTCGCGGTTGAGCAATCTGGACAATGAGCCAGTTTGGGATCCGGATAAATCTTGCCTTTGACACCTATCCCGTCAGCAGTCCCGGCGAACCGCCGAAAAGCGTTATCACCATAATACCTTGGGCCAGAATGAACGGCTTGCAACTGCGTATTCTGCAATAATGATGAGGAGCCTCGCTTGATCGCTTCCTGGAATTACCATGGTGCGGGAAACGACCCGGAAAAGCCGATGATGGAGATCAAGCTGACCTGCCCCGAAAGCGCCAAGGAAGACGCCCTGCGCATGTGGGACGCGATCATGAAGAATTTCACCACGGTGCGGGAATACTACGGACGGAGGTCGTGAACTCCGAAGTGCAACCACCCGTTGTGATTGGGGAAAAGGAAAGGGCAGGCCCGAGGACCTGCCCTTTTTGCGTCTAGTTGGCGCCCGGCTGTTTTTCCAGGTGGCCCGGGTTGTAGAGATGGCGGTCGCCCGCGGCAGGCGGCGTCCACTGGTAGATCCAGGTTTCGGTCAGGGGGCGTCCGTCGGCCTCAAGGTAGAGGCGCAGGTTGATGGGGTTCTGGGTGTCGTCCGGCGGCACGACGTCGAACATGCAGCGGAAGCCGTTAATGGTGTGCTGGGGACGGACCGAGGTGATCTCAATGCGGCCGGCCGAGGTCTCCAGGACCGGCTTGATCTTGGTGTCCTTGCCGATCATGGCCAGATCGCCGCCGGAGAAGTCCACGGCGAAGCGCTGACTGTAGTACTTGCGGATGACGCCGA
>DPKT01000239.1 GCA_003542385.1 Desulfomicrobium sp. | reverse complement strand
AGTACCGCCTGGTCCGCAAGGGCGGCGGCTGGGACGTGGAGATGGAACTGCCGGGCGGCGCGACCACCCTGAGCGACCCAGCCGCCTTCGCCGGATTCGCGCCGGACGTGCTCCTGTTCAGGAACAACGGCCTGCACATCGAACTGCACATCGACCGCAACCACATCGTCGGGAAGACCCACCCAGCCGGCGTCAAGGATGTAGTCCTGGAAGCGGCCATGACCACCATCGTCGATTTCGAGGACTCCATCGCCGCCGTGGACGGCGATGACAAGGCCCAGACCTACGCCAACTGGCTGGGCCTGCTGCGCGGCGACCTGCAGGCCGCCTTCGACAAGGGCGGCAGGACCGTCTGCCGCAGCCTGAACCCCGACCGCGCCTACACCGCCCCCGACGGTTCGATCCTGACCCTGCCCGGCCGCAGCCTCCTGCTGGTCCGAAACGTCGGGCACCTCATGACCACGGGCGCCGTGCTCCTGGACGGCCGGGAAGTCCCCGAGGGCATCCTCGACGCCATGGTCACGGGCCTCGTCGCCCTGCACGACCTCAAGGGCCTCGGCTCCCTGCGCAACAGCCGCGCCGGCAGCGTCTACATCGTCAAGCCCAAGATGCACGGGCCCGAGGAAGTGGCCTTCGCCTGCGAACTCTTCGACCGCGTGGAGGACGCCCTGAACCTCGGCCGCCACACCATGAAGATCGGCATCATGGACGAGGAGCGCCGCACCTCGGTCAACCTGAAGGAGTGCATCCGCGCGGCCAAGGACCGGGTCATCTTCATCAACACCGGCTTCCTGGACCGCACGGGCGACGAGATCCACACCAGCATGGAAGCCGGGCCCATGGTGCCCAAGGCGGCCATGAAGAACCAGCGCTGGATCCTGGCTTACGAGGACTGGAACGTGGACACGGGCCTGGCCTGCGGCTTCTCGGGCAAGGCCCAGATCGGCAAGGGCATGTGGGCCATGCCCGACCGCATGCGCCAGATGGTCGAGACCAAGCAGGCCCATCCCCTGGCCGGGGCCAACTGCGCCTGGGTGCCTTCCCCGACGGCCGCGACCCTGCACGCCATGCACTACCACGAGGTGGACGTCTTCGCCCGCCAGGCCGAACTCGCCGGCAAGGCCAGGGCCTCCCTGGACGACCTTCTGACCCTGCCGCTGCTGGACGGGAAACTTACGCCGGAAGAAATCCAGCGCGAACTGGACAACAACTGCCAGGGCATCCTGGGCTACGTGGTGCGCTGGGTCGACCAGGGTATCGGCTGCTCCAAGGTGCCCGACATCACGGACACGGGCCTCATGGAGGACCGCGCCACCCTGCGCATCTCCAGCCAGTACCTGGCCAACTGGCTGCACCACGGCCTGTGCACGCCGGAGCAGGTCCTCGAGACCCTCAAGCGCATGGCGGCCGTGGTCGACCGCCAGAACCACGGCGACCCGGCCTACCGCCCCATGGCCGCGGACTTCGAGGCCAGCGTTGCCTTCCAGGCCGCCAAGGACCTCATCTTCAAGGGCATCCAGCAGCCGAGCGGCTACACCGAACCCATCCTGCACGCCAGGAGACGGGAGCGCAAAGCCAGAGACCTCAAATAAGACTCCACAACGCGAAAGGGGCGGAATTTCCGCCCCTTCGCCGTTACAGCACCCGCCGCGCCTCCTGCCACAGGATCGAGCACCCGACCCCGCCGAAAATCAGGCCCACGCCCCCGTCGATCCACCGGGCCAGGCCCGCGTACATGGAGCGCATGCGGCCCGTGGACAGGAAGAGGGCCAGGAGCGTGAACCAGGCCGTGACGATGACGATGACCTCTGCGCCGTAGATCCAGCGCACCGCGCCGGGCGTGTCCGGGGTCATGAACTGGGAGAAGATGCTGAGGAAAAAGAGGGCCGCCTTGGGGTTGAGCAGGTTGCACCAGAACCCCTCGCGCCAGCCGCGAAAGGGGGAATCCTTGGACCCGGCCGGCACCTCCTCGACGCAGACATCGGGCATTTCGGACTTCCGCGCCACGAGGCAGCGCGCCGCGATGTAGAGCAGATACAGCGCACCGCAGATCCTGATCAGCCCGAACACGGCCGGGCTCGACGCGATGACCAGGGCCAGCCCCAGCACGGAGTAGACCACGTGGACCACCAGGGCCGACCCGATGCCCAGGGCCGTCATGACCCCGGCCATGCGCCCGCGCGAAAGGCTGTTGCGCAGGACCATGAAAAAATCCGGCCCCGGCGCCACGGCCACGGCCACCCCCACGGCAAAAACCTGCAAAAACCCGCTCTCCACCGCATATCCTCCTGAAATTCAAAATTCCCTGATTGTCGTTCCGTAGGGGCGGCCCTGCGTGTCCGCCCGACCGCGTGTCCGCCCGACCGCGTGGCCGCCAGTTGTGTGCGTCAAGTTCAGCAAATTTTCCACGGCATGATGGGTAACCTCAAGCATCTGGCGACCGAGAATGGGCCCACCCAAAGCTCGTCGGAGGTCGCCAGATGCGTTTTCCATTAAGCAACCAGTTCCATCAAAGCCTTCTTCTTCATCTCTGTCAGCAGGCTCATGTCCAGGTACCTGTTCGCCTCGATCCAGTTCTCGTGCGTCTCGACCGCAAGGGCTCTGATGAGGCGCAAGCAACTTTCCTCGTTCGGGAATATCCTGACGACCTGGGTCCGCCGTTTGATCTCTTCATTGAGCCTTTCCAGCATGTTGGTCGACTTCAAATGCTTGTGATGCCCGAAAGGAAGTCTGTAGAAGGACAGGGTTTCCTCGATATTGTCTTCCACCCATGAACACAGCTTTGGGTATTTCTCCTGCCACCTCAGAAGCCAGGCGGCCATGTCTTTGCGGGCCTCGCTAAGGTCCCGACGGTCATAGATCCAGCGTAGCTCTCGCAGACAGTCATCATCTGCCTTGCGCGGCAAGTGATCGAGGGCGTTGCGCAGGAAGTGGACGTA
>DPKT01000045.1 GCA_003542385.1 Desulfomicrobium sp. | reverse complement strand
CATGGCGGCGCGGAAGATCGCGGACACCACGGGCCTGCCCTTCGAGCCAGCCCCAAACTTCTTCGCCGCCCTCTCGGCCCACGACGCCGTGGCCATGGCCTCGGGCGCCGTGCGCACCCTGGCCGGGTCTCTGATGAAGATCGCCAACGACATCCGCTGGCTGGCCTCGGGGCCCCGGGCCGGCATCGGGGAACTGGTCCTGCCGGCCAACGAGCCCGGGTCGTCCATCATGCCCGGCAAGGTCAACCCGACCCAGTCCGAGGCCATGACCATGGTCGCTGTCCAGATCATGGGCCTGGACGCGGCCGTGGGGTTCGCCGGGTCCCAGGGCAACTTCGAGCTCAACGTCTTCAAGCCCCTCATGATCTTCAACCTGCTGACCGGCATGCGCCTGGCGGCCGACGCCTGCCGGAGTTTCACCGAGCACGCCCTGCAGGGGCTCGCCGCGGACGAGGCGGCCATCGCTAGGCATGTCGGGAATTCCCTCATGCTGGTCACGGCCCTCTCTCCCGTCATCGGCTACGACAGGGCCGCCGAGGTGGCCCACAAGGCCCACGCCGAAGGCACGGGCCTGCGGCAGGCGTGTCTCAGTCTCGGGTATCTGGACGGGGAGAGGTTCGACGAACTGGTGCGGCCCTTGCGAATGGCCAGGCCGCACGAGGCAAGCTGAAAGGCGTCCCGCCGCACCGGGGAGCGGGGCGGCGGGAGGGACTAGACGCCTTTGTTGCCCTTTTGATTGAGCTCCGCCAGCCGGATGTACTTCTGGAAGGCGTAGAAGAACGAGTTGACCGCCAGCACGAAGCCCGCCTTGCCGTCGAGGAAGCCGCGGCGGAAGACGTAGATCTTCAGGAACCTGGCCAGGCCGTGGCCCAGGGCCTTGGCCACGCCCGAGCGCTTGCCCTTGGCGTGCATCTCTTCGGCTGCGATCTGCGTGTAGTAGTTGATCTTGTCGACGTGCTGCTTCAGGTTTTCGTAGGGGTAGTGGATTATGTCGCCCGTTAGGCGGCGCGTCCTGCCCCTGGGCTCGAAGCCGTAGTGCGGGCCCGAGACGTGCACGCCCGTGTCGGCCAGGCGGAAGACGCGCGGCAGCAGGTCGGGGTACCAGCCGCTGTGGCGCAGGAAGCGGTCGAAATAGAACGACGTGCGCGGGCAGATGAAGGCGCTCATGCCCTGCGTGTCCTCCAGGGCCGTCATGACCGAGGCCCGCAGCTCGTCGGACAGGATCTCGTCCTGGTCCAGGGACACGACCCATTCCGTTCCGATGTGGCCGAAGGCGAACTCGAACTGCTTCTTGGGCCCGGGCCAGGGGTTGACCAGCACCGTGGCCCCGTGGCGTTCGGCGATGTCGCGCGTGGCGTCGGTGCTGCCCGAGTCCACGACCAGCAGCCGGTCGCAGAAATCCAGCGATTTCAGACAATCATCCAGATATTTGGCCCCGTTCAGGGTCAGGACCAGCCCCGTGACGGTGGGCCTAGCCAAGGCCTTTCTCCTCCAGCCCGCGCAGGATGGCGGCGAAGACGGCGTCCTCGTCCCTGTTGGCGTCCACCACCAGGAAGCGTCTGCGGTGCAGGGCGGCCCAGGTCAGGTAGCCTTCGCGAATGCGGGTGTGGAAGGCCATGCTCTCGGCCTCGAAGCGGCCTTCGGTGGCGGCCTTGTTGTCGCGCATGTTGCGGGTCAGGGCGCGCTTGAGGCCGATCTCCGGGTTCACGTCCAGGAGGATGGTGACGTCGGGCCACAGCCCCTGCACGGCCACGTCGTTCAATTGGTGCAGCAGGCTCGGTTCGAGGCCGCGGCCGTAGCCCTGGTAGACCACGGTGGAGTCGGCGAAGCGGTCGCAGATGACGGTCCGCCCGTCCTCCATGGCCGGCCGGATGACCGAGGCCACATGCTGGGCGCGGTCGGCCAGGTAGAGGAACAGCTCGCTGGTGGGGCAGAGGTCGCTGTTCTTCGGGTCGAGGAGTATCCGGCGCAGCTCCTTGCCCAGGCGGCTCCCACCGGGTTCAAGGGTGTGCAGGACGTCGTGGCCCTGCCTCACGAAATGCTCGATGATTTTTTTGCACTGCGTCGATTTGCCGCAGCCCTCCATGCCTTCGAACGTCAGAAACATGCATTCACCTCACTCGTGGTTGGATGTTGCGGTGAAGCCCATGGCCTTCAGCAGGGGCGAGGCGTCGGGTTTCGGGGCGGCCTTCCTGGCCTGTTTCGGCTCCGCCCCCGGAGTCTGCTTCGGCGTGCGTTCCGGCTGGAAGAGGTAGCGGCCCAGGGTGCGGTGGTACTCGCTCCAGCCCTGCGCCTCCTCGCCCTCGGGGGTGGTCAGGGCGCCCTGCACGGTGTTGATCTTGGAATCCAGGTTGTCGGCGTAGTGCAGGACGAAGGCCTCCATGGTCTGCGGCACGCAGGGCGAGCCGAAGGCCAGTTCGCCGTGGTGGGCGACGATGATGTGCTTGAGGTGCATGGCCAGGCCCTCGGGCAGGTCCTTGGCCTTGCGCAGGAAGGGCTCCAGCAGCTCCAGGCCGATCTGGATGTGCCCCAGCAGCCGCCCGGCGTCGGTGTACTCGCGGCTGACGCCGTGGGACAGCTCGAAGGCCTTGCCCAGGTCGTGGCACAGGGCACCCACGAGGAGAATCTCCTTGTCGATCTGAGGGTAGAGATCCGACAGGGCCCTGCAGATGCGCATGATGGCCAGGGTGTGCTCCAGCAGGCCGCCGGCGTAGGCGTGGTGGATGGTCTTGGCGCCGGGCGCGCTCAGCAGGGCCGTGCGGATGGTCTCGTCGCGCAGGATGCTTTTGCACAGGGCGGACCAGGGCTTGTACGCCAGTTCGGCGTGCAGGAAGGCCTCCAGCTCCTCCAGGAGCCGGGCCGGCGGGACGGCGGAGGAGGGCACGAAGTCGGCCATGTCCAGGCCCCGTTCCGCGGGGTCGATCACGACCATGCTGTTGATCCGCAGCTGCCGGATGCCGTTGTACGTCTCCTCCCGGCCGTTGACCTCGACGAACTGATCGACCTGCAGGGACTCGTAGTTCTGGCTCTGGGGGAACCAGATGCGCGCCTCGATGCTGCCTGTCCGTCCCGTCAGGGTCAGGTGCCAGTACGGTCCGTTCTTGGCCTTTTTGGACTGGGCCTGGGAAATGACAAAAATGCCTGAAACAGTCTGATCTTCGGAAAAATCGCTTACGGATTTTTTTTCATTCGTCATCGAGTTGCAATTCCTGTATGAATATGGGAAAATACCGTTACGTCGAAGTATTATAATTTTCAAGAAGATTGGACGGTTGAAGCCTCGCCTGCTATGGTGTCAAGCGGCGTCTTTTCCGTCCTTACAGGTAAGTTTTCGGCCTTGGCAAGGAGTGTGGCCCTGCCTGCCGGGTCAGAACGCTTTTCAGGGGGCGGGGGCGTGTCGTTCGTGTGACCTGCAACGGAACATCCAAACACAAGCGAAAGTTATGTCCAAAAAGAAAGGTCTGGCAAAAGTGACGATTTATCCGGACTGGTGCAAGGGCTGCGGTATCTGCGCCGCCTTCTGCCCGGCCGGAGTGTTCGAGCTTCGTGCGGACGGCAAGTCTCACGTGGTCCGCGAGGCCGAATGCGTGAACTGCGGCTTCTGCGAACTGCATTGTCCCGATTTCGCGGTTTCCGTGACGCCCAAGGAGATCAGCCGCAGAAAGACCGACGCGCGTCTGGATCCTCGTGTCGAGGCTGCGGATCCGTCCGCCGGGACGGATCCGGGTCCGGAAGAGAATGTTGGAACACCTAACCGGGAAGAGGATCATGGCCACAAAAAAGCGTAAGAAGAAGGAAATGTTCGCCCTCGGCAACGAGGCCGTGGTCGAAGGCGCCCTGCTTGCCGGTTGCACCTTCTATGCGGGCTATCCCATCACCCCCTCCACGGAGATAGCCGAGGTCATGTCGGCCAGGCTGCCGCTGGTCAAGGACGGCGTCTTCCTCCAGATGGAGGACGAGATCGCGAGCATGGGCGCCATCATCGGCTCGTCCCTGGCCGGCCGCAAGTCCATGACGGCCACCTCCGGTCCCGGCTTCTCCCTCATGCAGGAGAACCTGGGCTACGCCTGCATGACCGAGGTGCCCCTGGTCCTGGTCAACGTCATGCGCGGGGGGCCTAGCACCGGCCTGCCGACGAGCCCGGCCCAGGGCGACGTGCAGCAGGCGCGCTGGGGCTGCCACGGCGACCACCCCATCATCGTGCTTTCGGCCAGTGACGTGCAGGAATGCCTGGAAATGACCGTCGTGGCCTTCAATTTCGCCGAAAAGTACCGCACGCCCGTCATCCTGCTTCTGGATGAGATCACGGCCCACACCCGCGAGAAGATCGTCATCCCCGACCCCGAGGATTTCGAGATCATCTCGCGTGTCACGCCCGCCATGCCGCCCGAGTGGTATGTCTCCTACGAGGAGACCATGCGCGGCGTGCCGGCCCTGCCGCCGCTGGGTTCGGGCTACCGCTTCCACGTCACGGGCCTGACCCACGATCAGAACGGCTTCCCGACCTCCAAGCCCGACGAGGTCAAGGCCCTCATGCACCGGCAGTTCCGCAAGATCGACCAGTTCTTCTACGACATCCAGCTGGTGGACGAGGTGAACTGCGACGACGCCGAAGTGGTCGTAGTGGCCTACGGCTGCGTGGCCCGTTCGGCCGAGCTGGCCGTGCACATGGCCCGCGAGCGAGGGGTCAAGGCCGGGCTCCTGAAGCTCAAGACCCTCTTCCCCTTCCCCAAGACCGCTGTGCAGACCCTGGCGCGCCAATGCAAGGCCCTCGTCGTGCCGGAGATGAACATGGGCCAGATTTCGCGCGAGGTGAAGCGCGTCAACAACGGCCTGACCCACGTCATTACCAACAACCGCGTCGACGGGCAGATCATCACCCCCTCGGAAATCTTCAAAAACATCATGCAGGCGTGACCATGGCAAAGGTAACACAACTCATCCACGACTACCTCCGGCACAACAAGAAGTTCCCCCACGTGTACTGCGCGGGATGCGGCCACGGCATCGTGCTCGGGTCGCTCATCCGCAGCGTGCACGGCCTGGGCTACGCCAAGGACGACATCGTGCTCGTGGCCGGCATCGGCTGCTCGGGCCGCATGGCCGTCTACGTGGACTTCAACACCGTGCACACGACCCACGGCCGCGCCCTGACGTTTGCCACGGGCATCAAGATGGCCAACCCGAACCTCAAGGTCATCGTCGTCATGGGCGACGGCGACGCCATGTCCATCGGCGGCAACCACCTCATCCACGCGGCGCGCCGCAACATCGGCCTGACCACGCTGGTCCTGAACAACAACATCTACGGCATGACCGGCGGCCAGTACTCGCCGACCAGCCCCGAGGGCACGGTCTCGGCGACCTCGCCTTTCGGGCAGCTTGAGCGCAGCTTCGACATTGTGGAAATGGCCATGGCCAGCGGCGCGAGCTACGTGGCGCGCGGCACGGTCCTGCACGCGACCATGCTCGACGGGCTCATCGCCGACGCCCTGGAGAAGCCCGGCTTCAACCTGGTGGAGATTCTGACCCCCTGCCACACCCAGTACGGCCGCAAGAACAAGTTCAAGACCGTGGTCGACATGTACCAGTGGTACAAGAAGAACACGGTGAAGCTCGACCGCTACCGCCAGCTCAAGGCCGAGGAGCAGGACAAGTTCACGCCCATCGGCGTGTTCCGGGACGAGATGAGGCCGGGTCTGGAAACGCGGTACGCGGAACTGCGCAACAAGCTTCAGGAGCAGCGACATGCCTAAGCAGCACGAACTGAATCGATTCGAGATCCGTCTCTCCGGCACGGGCGGGCAGGGCATCCTGACCCTGGGCAAGATCATGGGCCAGGTCCTGGCCATCGACCACGGCTTCAACGTTACCCAGACCCAGAGCTACGGCCCCGAGGCCCGCGGCGGCGCCAGCAGGGCAGACCTGGTCATCAGCTCGCACCGCATCAGCTATCCCAAGCCCGTAAACCTTGACATGCTCGTGGCTCTCAGTCAGGAGGCCTGCAACCTGTACTTTCGGAATCTGAAGCCTTCGGGCTTCCTGCTCGTGGACACCTCGCTGGTGACGCAGACGCCCTCGAACATCTTCTGGGGCCTGCCCTTCACGAGCCTGGCCCGGGACAAGGTCGGCGTGGCCCAGGCCACCAACATCGTCTGTCTCGGGGCCATGAGCCACTTTCTGCCGTTCATGAACTTCAACAACGTGAAAAAGGCCCTGGCCGGGGTGCTCCCGGCCAAGATACTGGACGTCAACGTCAAGGCCCTGACCCTGGGTTACAACCAGGCCAGGAAACTCTATCCGGACGCTTCCGAAAAATGGACATTCTCCTCACCAATGACGATGGAATCCGAGCAGTAGGCCTGCGAGCCCTGTACGCGGCGCTGGTCAAGGCCGGCCACCGCGTGCACGTGGCCGCGCCCATGACCGAGCAGAGCGCCGTGGGGCACTCGGTCACGCTCTTTTCGCCCCTGCGGGTCAGGGAAGTGGAGGAGCCGGGCTTCTCGGGCCTGGGCATCTCGGGCACGCCTGCGGACTGCGTCAAGCTGGCCCTGAGCCACCTGCTCCCGAAGCGTCCGGACATGATCGTGTCGGGCATCAACGCCGGCGCCAACGTCGGCGTTGATGTCCTCTATTCGGGCACGGTCTCGGCGGCCACCGAGGGCGCCTTGGCCGGCATCCCGGCCATGGCCGTGTCCGTGGACGACTACCACCCGGAAGAGCTCTCGGCCCAGGCCGGGTACGCCGTGGGCATGCTGGAGGGCGGTTTCTGGTCCTCGTTCCCGAAACAGTGCGTCCTGAACGTGAATTTCCCGGCCGGGGCCCTGGCCGACGCCAAAGGACTCAGGGTCTGCCGCCAGACGTCCTGCACCTACCGGGACTGGTACGACGAACGCAACGATCCCCGCGGCAACCCCTACTACTGGCTGTGCGGGGTCATCCCGCCGGAAAACGTGGAGCCCGACACGGACCGCGATTCCTTAAGCCGCGGGTACATCACGGTCACGCCCCTGACCTTTGACTTGACCCACGCAGAGTATATGAAGACTCTTGCCCGGCAATTGGCCGGGAACGACTAACCGGATTTCAAGGAGACGACCATGCCTCTGACCACCCCCAGGGAAATGTTTGCCCGAGGTTACGCCGAAGGCTTCGCCATCGGCGGTTTCAACGTGAACAACATGGAGATCATCCAGGGGATCATGGAGGCGGGCAATCTCGAGAAATCCCCGCTCATCCTGCAGGTTTCGGCCGGCGCCCGCCGCTACGCCGGACAGGTCTACATCATCAAGCTCATGGAGGCCGCCCTGGCCGAGAACGACCTGCCCGTCTGCCTGCACCTGGACCATGGACAGAATTTCGAGATCTGCAAGGAAGTCATCGACGGCGGCTTCACCTCGGTCATGATCGACGGCTCGCACCTGCCCTACGAGGAGAACATCGCCCTGACCAAGAAGGTCGTGGCCTACGCCCATGACCGCGGCGTGTGGGTCGAGGCGGAGCTGGGACAGCTGGCCGGCGTCGAGGATGACGTGGACGTGGAGCACAGCGTCTACACCAACCCCGAGCAGGCCGCCGACTTCGTCGGCCGCACGGGCTGCGACTCCCTGGCCATCGCCATCGGCACAAGCCACGGCGCCTACAAGTTCGCCGGCGAGGCCAAGCTCGACTTCGACCGCCTGGAGAAGATCAAGGCCCTGCTGCCCGGCTATCCCATCGTTCTGCACGGCGCGTCGTCCGTGCCCCAGGAGTTCGTCGAGATGGCCAACACCTATGGCGCCCAGATCGCCGGCGCCAAGGGCGTGCCCGAGGATCTGCTGCGCAAGGCGGCCGCCTCGGCCGTGTGCAAGATCAACATCGACACGGACATCCGCCTGGCCATGACCGCCACCATCCGTAAGTACCTGGTCGAGAACCCGTCCCACTTCGACCCGCGCCAGTACCTGCAGGTCGCCCGCAACGCCGTGCGCGACATGGTCGCCCACAAGATCCGCAACGTCCTTGGTTCATCCAACAAGATTTAAGCCCACGAGGAACAGAACATGGCTGTCAAAATCGCACTGAACGGATTCGGCCGCATCGGCCGCTACCTGGCCCGCATCATGGCCGGCAACAAGGACCTGCAGCTGGTCCGCGTCAACGCCCGCGGCGATAACGCGCAGCTGGCGTACCTGCTCAAGTACGACTCGGTCCACGGCACATTCGCCGGGGATGTCACCCCCAACGAGCAGGGCTTTCTGCTGAACGGCCAGCAGGTCGAGGTGACCCGCAACGCCCCCGACGCCTGGGACTGGAAGGGCATCGACATCCTGGTCGAGTCCACGGGCAAGTTCACGGACCGCGAGAGCTGCGAGAAGCACCTGGCCGCCGGCGCGAAGAAGGTCCTCATCTCGGCCCCCGGCAAGAACGCCGACCTGACCGTGGTCATGGGCGTCAACGACTCCCTCTACGACCCGGCCGCGCACAACATCGTCTCCAACGCGTCCTGCACCACCAACTGCCTGGCCCCGGCGGCCAAGGCCCTGAACGACGCCTTCGGCATCAAGCACGGCCTGATGACCACCATCCACTCCTACACCATGAGCCANNGCCAGCGCATGCTCGACGGCACCCACAAGGATATCCGCCGCGGCCGCGCCGGCGCCATGAACATCCTGCCCACGACCACGGGCGCGGCCAAGGCCGTGAGCCTGGTCATCCCGGCTCTGGCCGGCAAGCTCGACGGCATGGCCGTGC
>DPKT01000277.1 GCA_003542385.1 Desulfomicrobium sp. | reverse complement strand
ATCGTATGAATCGCAGGACTTAGGTGATCGATACCTTGCGCTACGCCCCTCGCCTGGAAATGATCAAGCAGAACCGCCATGCGGTTGAGCAGGACCTCGAAAAGTCCCGGGGCCGCTGGTACCCCAAGATCGACGTGCGCGGCGGGTACGGCGTGGATTCGTTCCATGACGGGCTCGACAACGGCAACGACTATTCCGAAGACTGGCACGAGCGCTCCGAACTGGGCGGCTACCTGACCCAGCGCCTCTATGACGGCGGCGAGGCCTCAAGCCAGATCCGCCTGGACGAATCCCGCCTGGAATCCCTGCAGTACAGGGTTTTCGACAACGCCGAATCCCTGGCCCTGGACGCCATCATCGCCTCCCTGGAAGTCTACCGGCAGCGCGAGCTGCTCTTCCTGGCCGAAGAGAACGTCAAGGCGCACAAGGACATCCTGGCATCCCTCAAGGAACGTGAAAAGGCCGGAGCCGGCAGCGTGGCCGACGTGACCCAGACCCAGGCCCGCCTGTCCATGGCCCAGGCCTCCCTGGAAAAGACCCACACCAACCTGCGCGACGCCCTGTATGAATTCCAGCGCCTGACCGGCTACATGCCCGGCCAGATCGAAATGACCCCGTACCCGGCCGACAAGCTTCCCGGCACTCTCGAAGACATGACCGCCCAGGCCAAGGCCGGCAACCCCAAGATCAGCGCCGGCACCCAGGACGTGAACTCCGAGCAGGAACGCGTCAACGCCGCCAAGGCCAACTACCACCCCTATGTCTACGGCGAGCTGTCCTCGCAGTACTCCGACGGCGTGCAGGATTCGGAAGAATGGGAACGCACCGACGCGGCCATGCTCCGCTTCAACTGGAACCTCTACAACGGCGGGTCCGACGTGGCCGCGACCAAGGCCGCCAAGGCCCGCAAGCGCCAGAGCCAGGCCGACCTGGAAGACCTGACCCTGGCCGTCGAGGACGAAACCAAGGTCACCTGGGCGCAGTTCAGCTCGGCCCAGAAGGAAGTGGCGGAATACACCGAGGCCGTGAAGCAGAACCGCGCCACCAAGGAAGTCTACCTCGAACAGTTCGGCGTGGCCCAGCGCAGCCTGCTGGACGTGCTGGATTCCGAGAACGAAGTCTTCCAGTCCTCCAACCAGCTGGTGACCTCCTCGGTCAACGAGCACATCGCTGCTTACAAGCTCATGGCCCTGTCCGGTTCCCTCATCAAGAACCTGGGCGTGGACCCCGAACTGTACAAGAGCGCCGCCCGGAACCAGGAAGAATAACCGCCTTTGCCAAGGCACACCAAAGGAGGCGCAAGCCTCCTTTTTTTATGCATTTTTCCGATTTTTACGGCGTGTATGCATATACCCATGGACGAGCGGTCAGCGCCATGGTAGGCGCTGGTGCGTTCCGGCCGTTCGTGAAGGCAGATGACCGTCACGGATGCCGCGCGCTGATCATTAATTTTTTTCACTCAATATATCCATGGGTTGTCGCCTTGGGGCCGAGTGGGCGCAGACGCGCCTACGAGGCCGGCGAAGGCTGGGGCTGATACAGAATTGTCCGCAACATTGAAGGAGGGGAACGTGCTGGCAGATTTTGGAAAGAAACTGATTTTGGGGCTTATCGCCGCCGCCTGCGTGGTCGGCGTGCACGCAGCCATGATCTCTTCCGTGGCGGGATGACGTTTCACAGCATTCCGCCAGACGATATATTCCGCACAGTTAAGACGCGCGACGAAGACCCCGGGCCGACAAGGCTCGGGGTCTTCGCGTATGGATGGCAATGAGGAAGGGCGGCAGGACTGTGCGCCTGCCGCCCCGTGCGGAGGGAGGATGGCGAGACGTTGTTACGCGGCCAGACTGTCCCTGTTGGCTGCGATGCGGGCGTAGAGCCAGTTGTCCGTACCCACGTGCCCGGCGACGATGCGCAGGGACGAGGACAGGCAGCGTCTGGCCTGGAGGTGCCTGTTCTGCTGGGCGTAGACCAGGGCCAGGCTGTTCAAGATCTTGGCCTTCATCATGGGCATTCCGGCCCGGCGCAGGCCGCCCATGGCCGTCTTGAGCAGGGCTTCGGCTTCGCCCGCCCTGCCGTCGTTGGCCAGGGCCATGGCCGTCTTGCATTGTTTGGCGGCCTTGATGGCCGGATGGCTGCACCCGGAGCAGGGAGAAAACAGCGGGGTCATGGTGCCTCCTTGATGTGTGATTGGCTGACTGGTGAAAAACTCAAACTATACAGGCCGTTCAAAAATGGTGAGATGCAAGGAAGCGAAAAAAGCCAGGGCGCGCAGTTTACTCTCACATACATGAGCGGTCTGGCTTTTTTCGCTGACGCAGCAGATTGCCGTTTTGGGGCGGCCTGTTAGAGGGCCGAGCCGAATTGATAGATGCCCGTGGACACGCCGAAGGCCAGGACCGTGTTGAAGGTCACGGAGAAGGCCGCCCATTTCCAGCCCAGCTCCCGGCCGATGACGGCCACGGTCACGAAGCATGGCGCGTAGAGGAGCACGAAGGCGATGAGGCTCGCAGCCACCCAGACGTTCCAGGCCGGGTCGGTGCGCAGCTGTTCCGAGAGGCCCGCGCTTTCCTCGGGGTCCACCTCGCCCAGGGAGTAGGCCGTACCCAGGGTCGAGACGATGACTTCCTTGGCCGCGAAGCCGCCGACCAGGGCGATGTTGGTCCGCCAGTCGAAGCCCGCCAGGCTGGAGACGGGCTCCAGGGCCGTGCCGATCCGGCCCGCCACGGAGGCGCGCAGCTCCTGCTGGGCCTGGGCGTTGTCCACCAGGGCCAGCGCTTCGGCTCTGGCCTCGTCGGAATCCCAGGTCGAGGCCTCGATCTGGGCGCGCTGGGCGTCGAATTCCGCGAGCGTTTCCTCGGATGGGCCGGGGAAGGTCATGGCCGCCCAGAGGAGGATGGAGATGGCCAGGATGACCGTGCCGGCCTTCTTCACGTACTGCCAGACGCGCTCCCAGGTGTGCAGGCACAGGCCCTTGAGGGTGGGCATGCGGTAGGGCGGTAGCTCCATGACGAAGGGGGTGGCTTCGCCCTTGATGATGGTCGAGCGCAGAAGGCGGGCCGTGAGCAGGGCCATGACCCAGCCGCCCAGGGTGATCCAGAACAGGGCGCTGGCGCCGGAGTTCGGGAAGAAGGCCGCGGCCAGAAGCAGGAAGACCGGCACCTTGGCGCCGCAGCTCAAGAACGGAGCCGTGAGGACCGTGGCGATCTTCTCCTTGGGGCTTCTGAGGGTGCGCGCGGCCATGACACCGGGCACGGCGCAGCCGCCGGGGATGCCGCCGGAGATGATGAAAGGCATGACCGAGCAGCCGTGCAGCCCGAAGACGCGGAAGACGCGGTCGAGCATATAGGCCATGCGGGCCATGTAGCCCGAGTCCTCCAGGAAGGACAGGAAGAAGAACATGATCATGATCAGCGGCGTGAAGCCGAGCACGCCGCCCACGCCGTCGATGATGCCCGAGACCACCAGCGAGGCCAGGAGCCCTTCGGGCAGGATGGCCGTGGCCGTGTCGCCGAGCCAGCCGAAGAAGGCCTCCAGCCAGCCCATGGGCACCTCGCCCAGGGCGAAGGTCAGCTGAAACATGCCGTAGATGATGGCGAACATGAGTACCGGACCGGCCAGGCGGTTGGTCAGGACGCTGTCGAGCCTGTCCGTCAGGTCGTAGCGGGCCCGGGTCGCGGGCCGCGTGATCACGCCGTCCTTGAGCAGGGCGGCGATGAAGCCGTAGCGGTAGTCGGCGATGATGGCCTCGGGGTCCGCGTCGAGGGTCTTGCGGCAGTGCTCGGCCAGGCCGTCGGCCATTTCGCGCAGGCGGTCATGCACTTGGGGCGACGCGGCGCCCTGGGCCATGACCTCGGCGTCGTTTTCAAGGTACTTGAGGCCGATCCAGCGGGCGGGGTAGCGGCCTTCCAGAAAATTCGAGGATTCGATGAGGGCCTGCATGCGGTCCAGGGTTTCGTCCAGGTCATGCCCGTAGGAAATGCGCAGTCCGGGGTGCGGAGTCCTGTCGCGCATGGCCTTGCGGGCCTCGGCCAGCAGGCTGTCCCGGCCCTCGCCCGTGCGCGCGACCATCTCCAGGATGGGGGTGCCCAGCAGCGCGGACAGGCGCTTGGTATCGATGGTCACGCCCTTGCGGCGGACCTCGTCCATCATGTTCAGGGCGATGATGGCCGGCGTGCCGAGCTCCAGGATCTGGAGCACGAGGTAGAGGGAACGCTCCAGGTTGGTCGCGTCGAGGACCGTGACCACCGCGTCGGGGCTCGTGTCCACGAGGAAGTTGCGGGCCACCAGCTCGTCCTGGGTGTAGGCCGTCAGGGAGTAGGTGCCGGGCAGGTCGACGACGGTGATGTCCATATCCTCGATGCGCAGCCGCCCTTCGCGTTTCTCGACGGTGATGCCTGGGTAGTTGCCGACGTGCTGCCTCGCGCCGGTCAGGTTGTTGAAGAGTGTCGTCTTGCCGGAATTGGGGTTGCCCATGAGGGCCATGGTCGCATTCATTGCAGGGATTCTCCGTTTTCGCCGACGCGGACGGTGATCAGGTCGGCCTCGTTGTTGCGCAGGGTCAGGGTGAAGTCGCGCAGGCGCAGGGCCACGGGGTCCTTGAGAGGCGCGCGGCCGACGATGGTGATGGCGGTCCCGGGCACCAGGCCCATGTCGCGGATGCGCCGCCCCAGTTCGCCCGTCGCGCTGACGGAGAGGATGGTGCCGGACTGGTTTTCCTGCATGTGTCTGAGAGGGATGGAGAGAAACATGGAAACTCCTGAATTAGATTAGCCTAACTATGTGCGTAAAAAAAGACCTCTGCGACGAGAGGCTGATTGTCATGGGATTGCGGTCAGTCTTTGCGGGATGGGCACGAGCCGCCGGGTCTGGGCTGGATCTCCCCGGAGCAGCCCGAGCAGCCGCAGCAACCGCCGCTCTTCTTCCGGAAGCGGGAGACCAGATATATCCCTGCGACGAGGATGACGCCGATGGTGACGAGAAGGTCGAGATTCATGGTGACTCCGTAAAAAGTTTGTCTTGATGAACTCTTTATGGGGTCATGAAGGGGGAAGTCAACAGAAAAGTTAGACGCTCTAAAAAATAGCGCGTGTCATTTCCGACGTCATGGGATGACGCGGAGGTGTGGCGGAGGTGCGATTTGTCATTCCCGCGCAGGCGGGAATCCATGTCTTTCCGCCTGCGCGCTTTACGGGCGGGAGCTTTACGGCTTGATGTAGGCGCAGCCCTGCTGCTGGAGCTTGATCAGGGCGACGACGCCGGCCGGGATGGGGGCGCAGCCGGGGCAGAGGTCGTCCTCGGGGATGTCGAAGGCGCGCAGGGCGTTCTGGCAGACGAAGATCATCACGTCTTTGTCAAGCAGGCCCTTGACCCGGCTCAAGTGCTCTGCCGCGAAGTCGGCGCGGAAGAATTTCACCGCCGGGCCGTTGACCACGAGGTTGATGCGGGCCTCGGGCTTGGCCGCGCGCAGGTTTTCCATGTTGGTCAGGGCGATGCGCAGAATTTTTTCCTCGTCCAGGTCCAGGTGGAAGACGACCTTCATCGGGCACTCCTTTTTCGCGGTTGCATTTCCGCGTGATGCATACGATTCAACGGCTCAGATTGCAATTGCGCAGGTTGTCCAGATGGGTCGAGACATAGAAGGGCGCGGCGTCCGGCGGGAGCGGCAGGGGACGGCGGCGGCGCAGGCCGTCGAGGTAGGCA
>DPKT01000247.1:4595-5372 GCA_003542385.1 Desulfomicrobium sp. | reverse complement strand
AGGACAGGCGCATGGCGTCCACGGCCGCGCCGTCGCCCTCGTTCTTGGCGCCCTTGCCGAGCCAGCGGGCCGAGGCCAGGGCCGCGGCTTCCGTGACCCGGACCAGGTCCATGGCCAGGTTGCGTTGCGGTGCTTCCATCATTCCTCCGGACATCACTCGCCCTTGATGAACGCTATGAGGTTCGCGGCCGTGAAACCGTATTTCTCCTTCAGCACGCCCGCCGGGGCCGAGGCGCCGAAGTGGTCGATGCCCCAGACCTTTCCGTCCAGGCCCACGTACTTGTACCAGATGTCCGAACGGCCGGCCTCGATGGCCACGCGGCGCGTCACGGAGCGGGGCATGACGGATTCCCTGTACTCGGCGCTCTGCTCGTCGAAGAGCTCCATGCTCGGCACCGAGACCACGCGGATCTTCATCTCCGGCAGGGCCTTGGCGGCCTCCACGGCCAGATGCACTTCGGAACCCGAGGCCAGCAGAAGGGTTTCAGGCGCGGCGCCCTCGGGGTCGAGCACCACGTAGGCGCCCTTGGCCACATGCGCTTCCAGGGGCTGCGGCAGGTCGAGGACCGGCAGGCTCTGGCGGGTGTAGACGAGCACCGACGGGCGGGACTTCTGCTTCAGGGCCACGGCCATGCAGGCCGTGCTCTCGCGGGCGTCGGCCGGCCGCAGGACCAGGAGGTTCGGGATCAGGCGCAGGGAGCTGACGTGCTCGATGGGCTGGTGGGTCGGGCCGTCCTCGCCGACGAAGAAGGAGTCGTGGGTGAAGACGTGCAGGAC
>DPKT01000247.1:0-4525 GCA_003542385.1 Desulfomicrobium sp. | reverse complement strand
ACGATGCCGCCGTGCAGGGCCAGGCCGTTCAGAATGGCGCCCATGGGGAACTCGCGCACGCCGAAGCAGAGGTTGCGGCCCGTGGGGTTGGTGGTGGCGTTGAAGATGCCGGCGGTGACGCGGAACTTCTCGGTCTGGTTGGACGGGTCGAGGTCGGCCGAGCCGCCCATGAGGGTCGGAAGCTGCTCCATCATGGCGTTCAGGCTGGCGCCGAAGGCCTTGCGCGTGGCCACGCTGGCGCCGGTTTCGAACTCGGGCCAGGTCAGGCTGCGTTCGCACACGGGCTGCGTGGCGTTCTTCCACTTGGCGGCGAAGGCCGGGTCGGCCAGCTTGGCGGCCAGGGTCTTGTCCCAGGCGGCGCGGCCGGCGGACAGGGCGGCGAAGCGGGACCGGAAGTGGTCGAGCACGTCCTGGGGCAGATGGAATTCTTCGTCCGGCAGGCCGAGCTTGGCCTTTGTGGCCTTGATCTCGGCCTCGGGCAGGGGCGAGCCGTGGGTGGACTCGCTGCCTTCGAGGGTGGCGCAGCCCTTGGCCATGGTCGTGTGGCCGATGATGATGGTCGGCTTGGTCGTCTCGGCCTGGCCGGCCAGGATGGCCTGGCGGATGGCCTCGTGGTCATGCCCGTCGATCTCGATGACCTGCCAGTGCATGCTCTCGAACAGGGCCTTGTAGTCTACGTTGTCCACGCGGCAGGTGGGCCCGGCCAGCTGGATCTTGTTGCTGTCGTAGTAGGCGATGAGCTTGCCCAGGCCCCACTGGCCGAAGAGGGCGGCGCTGCCGAGGAAGATGGGCTCCTGCACGTCGCCGTCGGAGACCAGGACGTAGGTGTGGTGCCCGGCGGTCTCGGCGTCGAGGTAGGAGCGCAGGAAGGTCTCGGCCACGGCCATGCCGCCGGCCATGGCGAAGCCCTGGCCCAGGGGGCCGGTGGTGGCCTCGACGCCGTCGGTCATGTCGTGCTCGGGGTGCCCCGGCGTCTTGCTGCCGAACTGGCGGAAGGCTTTGAGGTCATCGACGGTCAGGATGCCGCGCAGGGTCAGCAGGGCGTAGAGCAGGGCGGACTCGTGGCCGGCCGAGAGGACGAAGCGGTCGCGGTTGAACCACTTGGCGTCCTTGGGGTCGAAATTGAGGAATTCCTTGAAAAGGACGTATGCGTAATCCGCCGAAGACATTGCCCCGCCGGGGTGGCCGGAGTTGGACGCGCGGACCGTGTCCATGATCAGGCCCTTGATGACGTTGACGGACTTGAGATCGATCTGTGAAGCGTTGGTGGTCATGGTGTTTCCCGTGATATTCTCGAAAAAGGAGGCGGTTATGGTTGATGCGGCGAGTCGATGAGGTCGACGCGGCGCTGGTGCCGGCCGCCTTCGAACCCGGTGGCCAGGAAGGCGTCGGCGATGGCCTTGGCCAGATCCACGCCGATGATGCGCTCGCCCATGCACAGGACGTTGGCGTCGTTGTGCATGCGGCTCATGCGCGCCATGTACTCGTTGGCGCACAGGGCGGCGCGGATGCCGGAGAAGCGGTTGGCGGCCATGGACACGCCGATGCCCGAGCCGCAGATGAGAATGCCCAGGGCCTGGCGGTTCAGGACCTCGCGGGCCAGACTGCCCGCGATGAGCGGGTAGTCGCAGCTGTCGAGGGAGTGGGTGCCGACGTCCACGGCCTGGCAGCGGTCCTTCAGGTGTTCCATGAGGATGTTCTTGAGGCCGAAGCCGGCGTGGTCGGAACCGAAGACGATGGTGCGCATGCTACTTGCCCTCGCCGGTGCGGCCCCTGACGTATTCCGCCCGGGTCGCTTCCAGGTCCTTCTCCAGGTGCGCCAGTTCCTCGCGCAGGAAGGCGACCTGCTTCAGGGTCAGATCGTTGTCGCTGGTCTTGGGGTCGAAGACCTCGCCCTTGGCCTGGCTCTCGGCGAAGCTCTTGCCCAGGTTCTGATATTCCTCGGCCAGGCGCTTCTCCATCTGGCGGATTTCCCAACGCCGGAAGCCCCTGATGAAGACCCATTTGGTTTCGCTGAACAGGAGCTTGAATCCGGTGGTGACGGGTTTGACGATATCTGCGAGCATGCACTCCCTCCGATGGTTGATCAGTTGTACTGGGGTTTGGTCGTGATGCGCATCCATTGCACATCCTGGGGCAGGGCAAGGTCCAGGTCCGAGGAGCGCCAGTCTCCGCCGGGCTCCAGGGATTTGACCCGGAGCACGGCCTTGCCGTCCCTGGGGGAAGAAAAGGTGTACCTGTCGTAGAGCTGGCGGTCGGGGAAGGCCGGCGAGGCGTAGGGCTTCTCGCAGGTCAGGGTCCAGCCGCCGCGGCCCGTGAGTTCGAGGGTCTGCAGGTCCTCGGAGGCGACCATGCGGGTCACCGCCCCCTCGGAAAAAGAGAAGCTGATGCGGCCGTCACGGGTGCCCTGCACGCCGGAGTACTCGCCGCCGAGGACCGGAGCCAGGTCGCCGGTCAGGAGGCTGCCGATCTGTTTGGCGTTGAAGGGCACGGGAATCTCGAAGAGCCTGAGCCCGGCCTGGGCGCTGGGGTGATGGTAGGCCTTGTTCTCCGAGGGGATGTAGGCCAGCCAGAGTTCCGGAGTCTCGCGGATCATGGCCACGGAGGCGCCGGTGCCGGAGGCGAGATCCAGCCGCACGAGGCTCGCGGCGTAGCCCCAGAGCTGGCCGACCAGCCTGCCGTTGCGCTGCGGGGTTTCGATCTGCAGGGAGAAGCGGGCCGTGACGCGGTCGGTCTCCGAGGTGAGGGGCCGCAGGACGGACCAGACGCGGGACACGGCCTCGGGGTCGCGGACCGGGATCTGCGGCGCGCAGCCGATCAGGGCGGAAAGGAGCAGGGCGGCCAGAAGGAGGGGAAGTATTTTCGTCATTCTCGTGGGTTTCATCGTGTCCGGCCGATTTCATTCAGTTTGGCGCGTACGGCCTCGGCGTTCTCCCCGTCCAGATCCAGGGAGCGGGAGTAGCCCTTGCGGGCCTCTGCCGTGTAGTTCAGCGCACGCGCGATGTCCCCGTAGTGCTCCCAGATGACCGGATCCGAGTCCACGAGTTCCACGGCGCGTTTGATTTCAGCCCAGGCCAGGCGCAGCTTGTTCTGCTTGAAGTAGACCCAGGCCAGGGAATCGACGAAATAGCCGTTGTCCGGCTTGACCTTCAGGGCGCCCTGCACGAGCAGCAGGGCCCGGTCCAGATCCCGTTCCTGCTCGGCCAGGCTGTAGCCCAGAAAGTTCAGGGCGTCGGCGTGCTCCGGGTCCTTGGCGATGACCCGTTCCATGATGGCCATGGCCTGCTCCCGGTCTCCCAGGCGGTCGTGGATGAGGCCCGTGCGGTAGAGGATGGTCATGTTTTCGGGCCATTGTCCGGCGGCCAGGCGCAGCACGTCCAGAGCCTGCTCGAACTCGTTCTCCCTCTCGTGGAGTTCGGCCATGACGATGCGGAATTCCGGCTGCTTGGGGAAGATGCCGATGGCCGTCTGGCAGAGCTGCCTGGCGCCGTCCTTGTCCCCACCGTGGTAGAGGAGGTGGATGCGGAAGATCAGGCTGCGCTCGTGGTGCGGGTGGTTGACCGGGATGGCCTGCAGATACTTCATGGCCTGCTCGGGGTTGTCCCGTCCCTCGTATTCGAGGATGGCCAGGTAGAAGAGCGCGTTCTCGGGAATGGGCGTCTGCTGCGCCAGCGGGTCCAGGAGCTGGGCCGCGTGGTCGTAGAAGGACAGGTTCAGGAACAGGTTGGCAGCCTCCAGGGTCAGGGGCAGGTCGTCGCCAAACTGCTGGACCAGGGCCAGGGACTTGTCAGGGTTGTTGAGCTTGAGGTTCAGGTCCACCAGGCGGAAGACGATCTGCTGGTTCTCGATGCCGGCGTCGAAGAGCTGCGAAAAGACGCGCTCGGCGTCGACGTAGTCCTTCTGGGCTTCGTAGGTCAGGCCCATCTCGATCCAGGCGTCGTAGTATTCGGGGTCGGCGGCCACGGACTGCTGGTAGGCGGCGATGGCCTTGTCGTAGAGCCCCAGGCCGAAATACCCCTTGCCGAGGAGGAAGTCCGTGGTCGGCGTGGCCTGGTCTTCGGGGATGGCCGACAGGCGGTCGACGGCTTCCCCGTAGTTTCCCTGCTCCATGCGGTACACGGCCGCCTCGTGGACGAGGTCCAGGAGTTCCGGGTGCTTCTTGCGGTAGTCGTCGAGGACGATGACCGCGTCGTCGTAACGGCCCTGGGCTGCGTAGGTCTTGGCCAGGGTGCTGAGGAGAAGTTCGGATTCGGGGTATTTGTCCAGGCCCTGGCGCAGGAGCAGCAGGGCGTCGGCGAAGCGGGACGAGCGCCAGTAGAGGTTGCCCAGGTCGATGTAGAGTTCCGGGGTCGGCTCGATGGCCACGGCCTTTTCCAGGGCCTGGATGGCTTCCTCGGGCCTCTGTTCCTGCAGCAGTTCGCGCGCGGCCAGATAGGAGTAGATGGCCTCGGCTTCGGCCGACGGGGCCGGCCTGTTCGCCGGGGTGGAGGCGTCCGGCGACTGGCGCCGGGAGTCCGGCGCAGTC
>DPKT01000003.1 GCA_003542385.1 Desulfomicrobium sp. | reverse complement strand
CCGAAGGGGGCGATGTCGACGATGCCGTGATCCAGGCCGTACCAGTAGAACTGGGCCTTCCAGGTGCCGTCTTTGATCTGCTTGACCATGTCGGTGTAGAAGGGGCCCCAGTTCCAGACGGCCGAGGTCAGGTGGGCCTTGGGAGCGAAGGCGGACATGTCGGAGTTGTAGCCGATGGAGTACACGCCGCGTTCCTGGGCAGCCTCCTGCGGGCCGGGGGAGTCCTGGTGCTGGGCGATGACGTCGCAGCCCACGTCCAGCAGGGACTTGGCGGCTTCCTTCTCCGTGGCCGGGTCGTACCAGGTCTTGGTCCAGACCACGCGCACTTCGACGTCGGGGTTCACGGACTGGGCGCCCAGGGTGAAGGCGTTGATGCCGCGGATGACTTCGGGGATGGGGAAGGCGGCCACGTAGCCCAGGACCTTGGATTTGGTCATGGCGCCGGCGACCATGCCGGTCAGGTAGCGGGCCTGGTAGATGCGGCCGAAGTAGTTGGCCATGTTCTCGGCGTTCTTGTAGCCGGAGCAGTGCAGGAATTTGACCTTGGGGAATTCCTTGGCAACCTTGAGCGTGGGGTCCATGTACCCGTAGCTGGTGGTGAAGATGATGTCGTAGCCTTTGCGGGCCATGTTCATGATGACGCGTTCGGAATCCTGGCCTTCGGCCACGGACTCCACGAAGGACGTGGTCACGCCGTCCATGGCCTCCACGGCCAGGCGGCCCTGGTCATGGGCATAGGAATATCCGGCGTCTCCGATTGGGGATACGTAGACAAATCCAACCTGCAATTCTTTGGGGACGGTGGTTTCTGTGGGTTTGCGGAGAGTAAATTGGTACACAAGAACGCCGATGACAATTAGGGCCAAAAGGGCCAGTAGGTACATGGGAGAAAATTTGCGCATTCCGTCCTCCGTTAAGTGTTTCGGCGATTGTTTTTGCCGCAAGGTCACACGACTTGTTGATGAAAGGGCATAAAGCACAAGGCACATAGCTAATCCCTGTCAGCCTGGCAACTGCCTGGGACTCAGCCCGGCGTCCGGAAAATGTGGACATATGTCAGACATTCACTGATAATGAAATTGATAATCCGGAAAAATCGGACGGGATGAGGCGGCCCGGATCACCTTTCCCGCGACCAGAAAATGCATAACATGTTCATTTAAAATGCTTTTGGAGCAGTCGGCATGCTTCTTCTAATATGTCAGACGGTTTTCGACGAAGATCACATGACGATACGGAGGACCCCATGTCCAAAGACACGATGATAAGTTTCCGGACCACGGAAGAGTTCAGCAAGTCGTTGAAACGGCTTGCCAAGAAGAACAAGACGACCCTCTCGGGTTTTATCGATGCCGTGCTGCAGGATTTTCTTCAGTCCCAGGCCGGCCAGGATATTCTCATGCAGGACCGCAGGCGCTTTCCGCGCCAGCACAAGACCATCCCGGCTATCATCAGCGGCACGAACGGCTCCCGCAAGCACTTCCACGCCAGCAAGATCACCAACCTCTCCCTGGGGGGGATCAATCTCGTGGTGCCCAAGAACGAGCACAACGGCGCCCTGGAGGAGGAGAGTCTGGACGCTTTCGACGTGGTCTTCGCCCTGCCCCAGGAGGACCGGCCCATCACCATCCAGTGCCAGGGCAAGCGGATCTTCCAGACCCAGGACAGCTATCAGGTCGGCGCCAGCTTCGACGACGCGGATCTCGACAGCTACCAGGCCCTGCAGAGCTATCTGTACTGATCGTTTCGGGCAGGCCCGACTTTTATCGCCCCGGGGTACTGTTGTGCCCCGGGGCGGGTTTTTTTGGGCGGGGTGCGATGGACCGTCTGGACGAGATGGACGGTATGGACTTGGTGGACGGCGGGGTTAGCCTTCCAGCCATCTGCGCAGTCTGGTTGTTTCCTCTTTCCAGTGGGGGCTGAATCGCAGGTCGAGGAAGCGGGCGTAGGCCGTGTCCACGTAGGCCATGCATTTTTCCGTGAGGTAGACCTTTTCGAGGATGCGGGCGTCGGGGTCTTCGCCCTCCTCCAGCTTGGTGTCCACCTTTGGGGTCTTGAGGCCCTGGAGGGTGAAGGTCGAGGCGTCGAGCAGGACCTGCCATGCGGCCTCGTCCTTTTCGATGCGCACCTTGACCTTGTTGACCTTCTTGCCGGTGGCCAGGCCCATGCGGGCTTCCCGCAGCTCGGCCATGGGGCCGCTGCACACGGCCGTCTCCTTGGCCTCCCCCTCGCCGCCCTGGACCGAGACCTTCTGTTCCACGGTCACGGAAAAGGCCTCGCCGTCCTTGGTTCTGAAGAGGCCGCTGCTCGTTTCGCTGGCGAACCACAGCCAGGTCAGGAATTCCTGGCCGAGCATGAGGCTGACTGTCTGCGCGTGATCCAGATCCATCATGCACCTCCCTGGGCGAAAACAGTGGGTTCGAACTCGTCCAGTTCGGCCTGGCGGTCCTTGCCGAGGAGCTGCAGGGCGAGAAAATACGGGGTCAGGGGTTCGAGCGTCAGGCCGAAGGTGTGGGTGAAGAGCTCCTCGAAGAGCTCCGTCAGTTTGGACTGCGTCGAGGCGATGGACACGATCTGCCTGTCCGTGTCCCAGATGACGTCGAAGCAGGCCGGGATGGGCAGGGTCCTGGCCCGCAGGCGCAGCTCTACCTGGTCGCGGATCTCGGCCTTCTGCTCCTTGGTCACGAATTTCTTGCCCTGCTCGCGCATGGCCTGCATGGCCTCGTTCATGGCCACGAGGAGGTGCTTCTTCATGACCGCCGGCGGGATGCGCCGGGTGTCCAGGCGCAGGGTGAAGGCCAGGTAGGGGCCTTTTTCCGGGGGGCAGAGGGCGAAATCGGGGTCGAGCATGTTGTCGAAGGAGACCCAGCCGAAGCTGCGCTCCTCGGCGCTGCCGTCGATGTCGCGGAAGGCGTTGCGTTTGAGCCGGTCCTCGATCTCGTGCCACAGGGTCGAGGGGATGTCCTCCTCGACGATGCGGTAGCGGGTGAGGCCGACGCTGGCTGACATGAATCCCAAGGTATCCTCCCTTGCGCCGCCTTTGACGGCACCATGGTTTTGTTTCAAAGTCGTTTCATTGCAAACCGAAAATTCCGGAGCGACCATGCCCAACGCCCTGTGCATCCATGGCCATTTCTACCAGCCGCCCCGTTTCGACCCCTGGCTCGAAACCGTCCTGCCCGAAGGCAGCGCCGCGCCGGAGCACGACTGGAACGCGCGCATCACCAGGGAGTGCTATGCCCCTCTGGCCTGGGCCCGCAGGCTGGACGGCCGGGGCCGCATCCACGAGCTGGTGAACTGCTACGCCTGGATGAGCTTCAACTTCGGCCCGACCCTGCTGCGCTGGATGGAACTGCACGCGCCGCAGACCTATGCGCGCGTTCTCGAAGGGGACAGGTTGAGCCTTGCGCGTCTGGGTCACGGCAACGCCCTGGCCCAAGTGTACCACCACGCCATCATGCCCCTGGCCACGGATTTGGACAAGGACCTTGAGGTGGCCTGGGCCGTCCAGGATTTCCGGACGCGCTTCGGCCGCGACCCCGAGGGCATGTGGCTGGCCGAGACGGCCGTGGACCTGCCGACCCTTTCGGCCCTGGCCAGGGCCGGCATCGGCTTCACCATCCTCGCCCCGCGGCAGGCCAAGGCCGTCCGCTCCGGCGGCGGGGAGTTCAGGACCGTGACCGAGGACAGCCTCGACACTTCGCGGCCCTATCTGGTCAGGCTCCCGGAAGGCAAGAGCATAAATGTGTATTTCTATGACGGGGCCGTGTCGCGGGCCGTGGCTTTCGAGCGCCTGCTGGCCAGCGGCGAGAATTTCTGGACCCGCCTCACGGGCTCCCTGCCGGGGGGCCTGCGGCACATCGCCACGGACGGGGAATCCTACGGGCACCACTTCATGTTCGGCGAGATGGCCCTGGCCTATGTCATCCAGCAGGCCCGGGAGGGCCGCGACGGCATCGTCATGACCAACTACGCCGCGTACCTGGCGGCCCATCCGGCCACCTGCGAGGCGCTCATCCACGAGAACACGTCGTGGAGCTGCGTCCACGGGCTGGAGCGCTGGAAGACCCACTGCGGCTGCTCCGACGGCGGGCACCCCGACTGGATGCAGGATTGGCGCCGCCCCCTGCGCCGCAGCCTCAACTACCTGAAATACTACGTCGACGAACATTTCTTCAAGCGTGGCGCCGGCCTGTTCCTCGATCCGGGGCGGGCCCTGCGCGACTACGGGCTGACCCTGGCCGGAGGCGAACTTCTGGAGGATTTCCTGGCCCGGCACTGCCCGCCGGGCCTGACCAGTGGGGAGCGCACCGACGCCTGCCGTCTCCTGCTCATGCAGCGCCTGGCCCTGGCCGGCTTTGCCAGCTGCGCCTGGTTCTTCGACGAGGTGACCCGCATCGAGCCCCTGGGCGGCCTGACCTCGGCCCGGCGCGCCCTGGACCTGCTTTCGGCCACGGGCGGTCCCGACGTGGAAGCCGGTTTCGTGCGCGTCCTGTCCGAGGCCCACTCCAACATCCGGGACGACTGGGACGGCGAGGCCATCTGGAAGACGCTGGTCACGCCCCGGCGGCCGTCCCTGGCGGAGCTTTCGGAATACGCCGTGAACTTCCCGGATTCGTCCGGCCGGATGCAGGCGCAGTGGCCCGGCCTGCGCCTGGAGGTCGAGGACGGCGCCGCGGGCAGAAGGGCCAAAGGCTTCTGGACGCAGACATTGGAAGAGGAGGACGCGCTCCTGCCGGACGGACCCGCTCATCGCTCACGCTTCAGGACCGAGGTCTCCTACCGTCTTTCGCGGGAAATGGAGCGCGGCCTGCTGGCGGAGTCAAGCCGGATGGCCGAAATTCTGGACCCGCTCCTGGCCGGTTTCGACGAGGGGCAGAAGGTTCCGCAGGAACGCCTGGCCCTGCTGGCCCCCGGGCTGGTCTGGAACTGGCTTTTCGGGGGGCGGACATTACCCGCCGACGTGTTGGGTTTTCTGAACGCCTGGCTGTCGGCCAACAAGGACATGCGCAACCTGCTGGAGGGGCTGGTCGAGGAGCGCGGCACGGACATGGCCCGCGACCTTTCTTCCAATTCCCACGCGCTGACGGAGCTCATTGCCCGTACGCGCCGTGTGGGCATGTCCATCTACTGGTGGGAGGTCCAGAACCTGGTCATGGCCGAGCCCAAGCGCTGCGTGCACGAGGAACTCTGCCTGCTCCTGAACCTGTCCCTGCCCGAGGCCTGACATCCTCCAACCGCAGGCCCACCGAACATACAAGGGGTGCAGGGGCGGGGCCCCCTGCCCGCCGGAGGCAAGCCTTACCCAATCCCTTGAGCACTCCGTGCGCATCGACCCGTCTTTGCCGACCCAGCAACCCTGCAAGGGGTGCAGGGGGCGAGCCCCCTGCCCGCCGGAGGCATGCTTTCCCTCTCTTCAGTCTTTCTCCAACCACGCTTTCCAAACCTCTCGCGCCCGTTGGGCGTAGAGTTCCTTGCGCTTTTTCTTGGGCGCTTTCCTGTTCAGGGCGGGCATGAGGCCGAAGTGGACGTTGGAGGGCTGGAAGTGTTTGGCCGGGGTGCGCAGGTGCGAGAGGAGGGCGCCCAGGGCGGTTTCCTGCGGGGGCAGGTCCGTCTTGCCGGCCAGGTGCAGGCCCAGCCAGAGGCCGGTGGCGGCGGATTCGAGGTAGCCTTCGACGCCGCTGATCTGTCCGGCGAGGTAGGTGCGTGGGCGGTTTTTGAGTTCGAGGGTCGGGGTCAGGGCTTCGGGGGCCAGGACGTATGTATTGCGGTGGATGCTGCCCAGGCGCAGGAACTCGGCGTGTTCGAGGCCGGGGATCATGGCGAAGATGCGTTTCTGTTCGCCGTATTTGAGCTTGGTCTGGAATCCGACCATGTTCATGGCCGTCTTTTCCAGGTTCTCGGCGCGCAGCTGGACCACGGCGAAGGGCTGGCGGCCGGTGCGCGGGTCCGTGAGGCCCACGGGCTTGAGGGGTCCGAAGGCCAGGGTCATCTCGCCGCGTTCGGCCATGACCTCTATGGGCAGGCAGCCCTCGAAGTGCATCTCCTTCTCGAACTCCCGTGGCGCGACCTTTTCGCCGTCGATGAGGGCGCGCACGAAGTTCAGGTACTGCTCTTCATCCATGGGGCAGTTGAGGTAGTCCTTGTCCTCGGGGGCGTAGCGCGAGGCCCAGAAGGCGGTGTCCGTGTCCACGGATTCGGTCAGCACGATGGGCGCGATGGCGTCGTAGAAGGCCAGGGACTCGCGGCCGACGATGCGGGCCAGGTCGGCTGACAGGGCGTCGGAGGCCAGGGGGCCGGCGGCGACGATGAGGGCGTCGTGCCCTTGGGTGTCGAGTTCGTCCAGGCTTTCGATCTCGCGGCGCACCAGGGCGATGCGCGGGTGTTCCAGGACGCGTCTGGTCATTTCGCGGGCAAAGCGTTCGCGGTCCACGGCCAGGGCCTTGCCGGCGGGCACTTCGGTGCCTTTGGCCACGTCCATGACCAGGCTGCCCATCTCGGACATTTCAAGCTTCAAAAGGCCGATGCCCGTTTCGGGTTCGGCCGAGCGGAAGGAGTTGGAGCAGACCAGTTCGGCCAGGTCTTCGCTGTGGTGGGCCGGGGAGAAGCGATGGGGCTTCATCTCGTAGAGCACGACGTCGTGCCCGGCCTGTGCCAGCTGCCAGGCGGCCTCGCAGCCGGCCAGCCCGGCGCCGATGATTCCGTAGGTTTTCACGGCATTCCCCTCCTGATGGTGAAAGACGGGCTTGTGACCCAAGGCTGCGCCGGGGTCAATCCCGGTGTTCGAGGCGTGCGGGTGGTTTGGGCGGTTGCGGTTGGCGGGCGCCGAAGCGCCCGCCCGGGATTTCAGGCCGCGGCCTGTCGGCTGCGGATCTTCTTTTCGGCCTC